>JAGRAS010000292.1 GCA_020434465.1 Bdellovibrionales bacterium
GCAAGGATCCTCTTCTAGTAGTTTTCCCCATCTTTTTTTCATTTTCTCAATTTCATTCTCAAATCTTACAAATTTTTCCGGTGTTGTTTCGTGCCCCCTGCTTGCAGATTCATAATGATAAAGCTCTGCATATGGAGTATATACGTTTCTGTAGCCAAGCTCACGAATTCTGATGCAAAGATCAACATCATTAAATGCAACAGCAAGAGTTTCTTCATCAAACCCGCCTGCTTCCATAAACACATCTTTTCTTACCAACATGCAGGCTGCTGTAACTGCAGAAAAACTACTCGGTAATACTACTCTATTCCAGTAGCCAACATCATCACGTTTTTTTCCTTTATGACTATGACCTGCCACACCTCCAATTCCTAATACCACGCCTGCATGCTGAATAAGATCGTTTGGAAAATATAAACGTGAGCCAACTGCGCCAATTTGCTTACGAACTGCATATGAAACCATTTCAGTTAGCCAATCATTATTAATTACCTCTAAATCATTATTTAAAAATGCAAGGATTTTCCCATTAGCTTCTTTAGCTGCCTGATTATTTAATCTTGAAAAATTAAACTCACCTTCGTCATGCAAGACTTTATCGCCTCTAGCTCTGCACTTTTCAAAGTAAGCTTTTGTTTCAGTTTCCTTACTTGCATTATCAACAATAATTATCTCAAAATTTTCATACTCAGTCGTCTCATAAATGCTCTCTATGCACCTTTCTAAAAAACTAAGCCTATCTCTAGTAGGAATAATAATTGAAACTAATGGTTTTGGATTAGGAATATCAAATTTTACTCTTAACTGAGATATCGACTCATTTATCTCAACCTTTCTTACCAATTCAGAGTTTCTTTTTAAGTGATCACTTACAGTCTTTTGCTGAGCTTCCATTACATAAGGCTTAAATGCAGTTGATTGAGCTGTAGACCCCTCTATCACTCGCCAGTGATACAATACAAAAGGAATATGCTTAACTCTGTCCCAGCCAACTTCATCAATTGCTCGCAAAACCAAATCCCAATCTTGAGCACCATCAAAACCCTGTCTAAAACCACCAATTGAATCGATTAAAGATTTTTTTATAACAGTCAAATGGCAAATATAGTTTTGAGACAGTAGCAACTCAGGATTAAAGTCTGGCTTAAAATATGGTAAATGCCTAACTCCAGCTACATTGATCTTGTCTTCATCACTATAAAATATTTGTGAATCTGGAAATTGATTTATATTAGAGGCTAGCATAAATAACGCATGCTCAGATAATTCATCATCATGATCTAGTAAAACTACAAAATCTCCAGTAGCCAATTCAAGCGCAGTATTAGAAGCAGCAGAAATATGTCCGTTAGACTTTCTAAAGCTTATTTTTATTCTAGGATCGCTTGCAGCATACTCTTCTAAAACTTCTCTAACCCTAGGATCTTTAGAGGCATCATCTGCAATACAAAATTCCCAATTAGAATAAAGCTGTTTTTTTACAGACTCGATTGCTTTTCTCAGCCAAATTTCTGGCGTATTAAAGGTTGGCATTATAACCGAAAACGTTGGCTTAATTGTCAGTTTATCAATATTTTCTTTTATTGCTATTCTGTCTTGATCACTTAAAGTATCATACTGCTCAACCCACTTCTGATAATCTTGAGTAAAATCTTCCTTAAAAATTCTCATCCTTACTGCATGAAAACCGCCTTCTTGAAAAACTCTAAAAGCTTTTTTTAGTTTCTTCAAAAAAAGTCGAGGATCCATTAAAGCTTGCTTTAGGTGTTGCTTCAAAATAGCAGAATAAAGTTGAATATTACCTAATTCAATAATTTCAAATGTTTCGAAAGAAAAACTTCCTTTCTTCTCAAAAGGATCTAAACGCAATCCCTTAACTACTGCTGGCAAAGGAACAATTGCCTCAACTAATTTAGCATTCTCTAGAGTAATCCAAGATCGATAATCTTCTCTGTATTCTCTTCCACTTCTAAAATATAGATAAAAGAATAAATGATCTAATTCACTTTTTAATTTAGCAGAAATCTTTACCCATCCACTTGGCATAGTTCCGCCGTCAGTTGGAAAAAGTTCAAAGTATGGGCTTGGCCCAACAATAGAAAATATATTTTCATTTTCTTCAATATTTCTAACTGGTCGAAGCTCAATCTTCCTTACTCGATATCTCCAAAGAGGAAAAAGCTTTTTTTTGAAACTAAAAAACCAGCGTAAAGGCGCAGTTAACTTCCATGACTTTGAATTTGTAACTTCTTCTAAAGTCTCTTCTAAATATTTTTTTTGCTGATTTAGAATTCTAATTTGTTCTAACAAATTACTTATATGCTGTTGCTTACGCTCAAGCTCTTCAGCCACGTCCGAAGAAGGGCTTGAGTTAAGAGGAATTGGTCTATCTGTTTTATTTACTGAATTTGCCACGTTTATCAAAATTAATCTGTATCTTTTAGTTTCGAACTAGAGTCTGACAAACACTTAAAAGAAACGCAATTCTAGTAATTCTACTATCTAAGTCTTAAATTAAACAGGATTTCTTACTAACTTTACCAAGCCTTTTTCTATAGACTCTGGAAAAATAAAGTTTAAAAACAAAGAAGCAAACTCATGATGAGCTGCCAGTATAAGCTCATAATGATCGATCTTGGAAAGTCTAATAGATGCATAAGTTTGCACATTTTTTCTAAAAAGCAGCTTAAGCCTTAGAAGAT
>JAGRAS010000293.1 GCA_020434465.1 Bdellovibrionales bacterium
CCAAGAAGGAACGTGCAGCATCTGGTTTGGGATCGATAAAAATATGACGATGGTCAAAGGCGGCTATGAGTCGGGCCTTATTGCTCATCAGTAGGCCATTTCCGAACACATCACCGGACATATCTCCAATACCAACTGCTGTAAATGCTGAGTTAACAAAATCTATTCCAAGATCTACAAAATGTCGTTTAGCACATTCCCAAGCGCCTTTAGCAGTGATTGCACAAACTTTGTGATCATAGCCATTGCTTCCACCTGAAGCGAAAGCATCTGCTAACCAAAAATCAAATTCATTAACAGCAATTTTGTTAGCAATATCACTAAAGGTCGCAGTTCCTTTATCAGCAGCAACTACAAGGTATGGATCTTCTCCATCATAAACAATAACGTTCTCAGGATGAATATTTTTATCTCCCTTACGGTTATCGGTAATTGACAATAAAGCTCTAATATATTTTTTATAAGTATCTTCGACCCTTGCTTTTAAAGAATCGTCGTCATTTGGAGCGTGTCGAATTACAAAACCACCTTTAGCACCTCCAGGTACAATAACAGAGTTTTTAACTTTCTGTGTTTTTACTAGTCCCAGAACTTCTGATCTATAATCTTCGTTTCTATCGCTCCAGCGGATACCACCACGGGCTATCTTACCAGTTCTAAGGTGTGTGCCTTCAAAATCAGGAGCGTGTACAAAAATTTCACACATTGGCCGAGGTCGAGGCATGATATCAACTTTTTCCGATTGAATTTTATGAGCGATAAAAGGAAGTTCGAGATAAAAATTTGTTCTCGAAGTGTTGTTCATTAAATCGCTGATAGCTCTTAATGCTCTGTCTTTTGTGATATCAGTGACTGTTTGTAAAATACTAAAAAATTCAACTTTTAGGTGATCAAACTTTTGTAGTCTTTCTTTAGTAGAAAGTTTAAGAGAAGGGTCAAACTTCACCTCAAACATATTCCATAGAGTAGTTGATGCTAGTGGTGTATCTGAAAGAGAAGTAATTAGCACGCTTCTTGTAGCAAACTTATTTACTTGCCAGAGAAGCGAACTATATGATCTTAACAATGCGATTTTTCGAGTGCTAAGCGAGGCAGATAGCATTAAAGAATTCAAAGGGTCATTTTCTACATTGCCTAAAAATGTTTCTTTAAGTCCAGGCGCAAGAAAATCATTAAGCGACTCTTCAGTAAACTTATAAGAAAGTTTTGATCTAACAAGAAATCTGTCTATATGTATATTTGGCAGACCTTTTGGAGTTACGATGCTTGATCTTTCATCAATAACTTCGAGCCCAGCATTTTCCAAAATTGGGAAAGCTTGAGATATGGTAGTTCTTTTACCGTAGCCATAAACACTTAGGGTGAAAATATCAAAATGCTCTTTTCCTTTAAAATCAAACGAGACGGTAATAGAGTTTTGATGATCTAAAGTTTCAATTTCATGAATATCAGCTAAGCATTCTTCATCTGAGTGTAATGTCTGATATTCTGCTGGGAAAGCTGAAGAATATTTTCGCCAAATTGCTTTTTTGTCATCAAATAACTCAGAGGAATGAATTCTTTCTTCCAAATTATTGAGCCAATTACGAGATAGTTTAATAAGTTCATTTTGGAAATGATCGACTTTAATAGGTGGCAGATCGCCTTCAGGTAGTGGGGTGTAGAAGAATATTTTCATTACATTTTTTGAGCTAAGATCTACTTGATATTCACAAGATCCCGGGCTAGTGCCAAAAGTAGTTTCAATCTTAGCTTGCAGACGATCTCTAATTTGATTGCTATATTGCTCTTTTGGCATTGCAATTAAAACTAAAGCTCCTCGATTAGCCTCATCTATTTTTATAAGAGTTCGAGTTTCACTTTTGTTTTTAATTTCTAACACCAAATGTGCAATTTCACGAAGTGAATCTACATTTAACCGCAAGGCCTCAACTTTAGGCATGCTATCAATGATGTCTGCTATTGCTTTAAAGTCATGAGAGTTTTCAATTACATTTTCTAGTAATAAAACCTGTTTTAGTTTTTGTCTGATAAGAGGAATACTAGATGATTCTTGGGCGTTTCCTTTTGAAGTTAAAATTCCCAGGATCGAGTGAATTTGTGCTGGTTGGCCAGATGCACCAGGTTCAACAACTGCAATATGAGTTAAACGCACAAACCTATGTACAGGGCTCTCTACATTAATTTTATTAATTGAAATAAGTTCGCCTGAGTCATTTAGCCTAAGTAGGTCATCATGTATTTGAGATTTTAATTCTGATATTAGCCCTTGATCTGCTTTGAAGAGTCCAAAAGAGTTAGCTTGATTGATTGTTAAATCTTTCTGCTTAATATCCCAGCAACTATAAGCAACAAAAATAAATCCGCCATCAGTCAACCAGCGTAAAAAATCAGAGGTTTCTAATCTTTCAGACTTAGGTATAGAAGAAGAAGCAATCTTATTTTGTAGAACTTTTGCCAAAGTTTCGACCCTAACAAGCATCGAGGTAAAATCTGCAGTAACAAAAGCTAGATTTTCTAAAGCATTTTTTAAGCGACGAATGAAAACTTCAGAGTGTTCTGTGCTAATATCTTCAATCTCTAGATATGAAAGTGATGCACGATAGCCGTCATATGTAAGGATTGGATGTAAATGGTAGGCGATTTTAGAGCCAGTTTGCTTAACTGATTCAGCAATTGTATTTACAATAAATGGGCAGTC
>JAGRAS010000294.1 GCA_020434465.1 Bdellovibrionales bacterium
TTGCTTGATAAATTTGATGAGCTAAGTTCAGAAGAACAAAAAAAGCTTTTAGATGAAGCCGAAAAGAAATTAAAAGAACTTGAAGATTTAATTAATGAAGTAGTAACAAAGCCTTTAGGAGAGGATCAGCGAACACATTCGCATAAAAAACAAGCTGAAGATAAAGCTGAAGAAGATAGGAAAGACAAAGAACAAAAGCGACAACAAGCGCAAGAAGAAGCCTTTAAGCAAGCTGTTTTAAAATCTCTAACACCCTACGGGCAACTTTATCGTGAAGTTTCAGCAGAGGTTGATAAATCATTTAGAATCTTACGTAGAATTTTTGTTCCAAGTGAAGACTATACCTGGAATGAAGGGCATCCATCTGGATCAAAATTAAACTTGCAAGAAGCAATGCAGTTTGAAGCTGATCCACTTCGTTATTCCAGGCTTTTTGAACGCCGTCTAACACCAACAAAGGCAAGCTATTCATTTGTGCTTTTAGGCGACTGCTCTCCATCAATGGACTTGCCGTATCATGATCCGACGATCAAGCATTTGCAGCGCGCAATGGTTTTTTTAACAGAGCTTCTTAGCCGCTTAAATGTTGAACATAGAATTGATGCCTTTAATGACGGAGTAAAAGAAGTTAAGAACTGGAAAGATAGAATTTCTGATCCAAAAATTCAGCAAGAAGTTGCTGAGACACTCAATACTGGAGGACGTACTACACGAGATGCCTTAGCGATAAAAAGTGGATATGCTGAATTACAACACAGAGAGGAGCGACATAGATATATAATAATTATCAGTGATGGAGATTCTCAAGAGCCAGAAAACCTTAGAAGTATTTTAGAAAAAATCAAAGAAGATGGGGAAGTTACAGTTGTCCACTTCGGAGTGGGGGACGGCACAGCAGATATTTACGGTTTTTATGAGCACAGCTTTGGAAATCTACCCATAACAGCAAGTGATCCTGAGAGAACTTTTTTCTCGGTATTCTGCAAAGTAATTACGGCAATGATTTTAACACCAGAGAAATTTGGAAGGCAGAAATGAAAGAAAATGATTTTATAGAACAACTTAAAGAGATGAAGAATTATATTTCATCTAAAGCTTCGTGTATTAAAGGTGTAGGGCTTGTTTCACTACCTGAAGAGGTACAAAGCTTTAATCAAGCAATAGACTTAGCTTCAAAGAACTGTGAGTTATTTTTAGAAACTGAAGAAAAAAAATTATTATCTTTAGTTAAAGCAGGGGCTTTTGCCGGAATTATAGTAAACACCCTAGCCGGCCTTAAGCGCTCTTTTAAAATTGCCAGCAAATTTCCTGGCGCAGTTTTAATTTTTGCAAGTGATAAATTAATAAATCAAGATGATACTATCTTAGCTACTACTGATGGCGTGTTAAGAGTATCAAGTTTGGAGGTTTAAATGTCGGCAGTATTAGAAACAAAAACTCCATTAGAAAAAATTAGACGTGCTGAAGAATTACAAACAGCAGTTACGCAACTAATAGAAGCAGAGCCTGATTCATATCCAGTGCTCTATGAAGAAAGGGCAAATGGTGAATATAAAGGTGTAATCCACATAGCAAACCCACATCAAAATTATCCAAGAGATATTATAACGCTCCCAACGCGGGCAACCAAAGAAGAGGTTGAAGAAACTAGAGACAAAATTAAGCCTTATCTTGAAACTGCGATAAACTTACAAGCAATAGCTGAAACATATAGAGATAAGCAAATGCTAATGCTTGAAGGTGGAACTTCAATAGGTAAAACTTTTGCAGTTGAGCGCTTTACTAAACTTCTATATGGACGCAAAGCTAAGCTTGTTGACTTTTACTGTAATGGGCAAACAGATACTGCACAGCTTACAGGGAAATATGTTCCAACTGCTGAAGACAAACAAGCAATTAGCAAAATCAATTCTTTTTTACTTTCAGATAAAGGAGCTGAGTTTATTAAGCACTTAAAAGATAAGGGGCAGATAACTGAAAATAGCACTTTTGCTGAAAAACAACACTGGGCAGCTATTCATCTTGGTATATCAATAAATGATCGTGCATTTAGTTTTTCTTATGGCTCGATGGCACAGGCAGCTCTAGGCACACTTATAGAAAATGGGAATGTGCAAATTAAAGAAGATGGTACTGGTAATGGTTTAATTTTGCATATTCAAGAAGTTGGTTTAGCCAAATCAGAAGTTGTAAATGCTTTGTTAGCACTTCGTGGTAAAAACGGTCGGCTTACAGAGTCATTTCAACTTTGGGATAATGGCGGTAGAACCATATCTCTTGGCACAGAAACCTATGTAGTTTTTTCAACAAACCCGGTAGATGGAACTTATCTAGCAAGAAACGAAGTAGATCCTGCATTATCAAGAAACTTAAGATGGGTAAGACAAGGCGAAATTTCAAAAGACACCATTAAACAAGCAGCCCCACACTTTTTATGCTATCAAGTTGATAATGCAACTGCAAAAGATAGATCTTTAGCAATAATCGACTTAACGCAACATAAAGAAATCGGAGAAGAGCTTGCAGAAGTATTAGCAAATTTCCATGAAACTTTTTGTTCGATGGTTTAAAGCGGAGCTTCAGGGGGAGATCGACAAAAAATACCAGTTACACTTGATACCTTGGCTCAAGTTGCAACCTATATGTTGACTTCTCAAGTTGTTAAAGACGGCACCGTTGATCTAACAGAAAC
>JAGRAS010000295.1 GCA_020434465.1 Bdellovibrionales bacterium
TGTTAAAAGTAATGTTTTAATTGCAGAAGGCGAAAAACTAGAGACAGGGCAAACAATAGCAAGTTTAAAAGGTAATGTTATTGATTTATTAGCCTTGGAACGGACTATTTTAAACTTCTTACAAAGATTATCTGGGATTGCCACGCATACAGCAGAACTTGTTAAAAAAGCCAATCCATTAGTTTTGTTAGATACAAGAAAAACAACGCCTGGCTGGAGAATTCTTGAAAAATACGCTGTAAAGATCGGAGGTGCAAAAAATCACCGAATGAATTTAGGTGATTTGATTTTAATTAAAGATAATCATATCGATGCTAGCGGAGGTGTTAAACAAGTTTTAGAGAAAGTTTATAAAGACAAACCTCCATATATGCCTGTAGAAATAGAAATAAGAAACACTGATGAATTAATACAAGCTTTAGAGTTTAAACCAGATATAATTATGCTTGATAATATGACTTACAGTGAAATAAAAAAATCAATTTCGCTTTGCATAGAGACTAGTCCAAATACACAAATTGAAATTTCAGGTGGTGTTAATGAAGAAAGCTTTGAAGATTTAAGAAACGCAGGAGTTAAATTAGCTTCATTAAGCGCCTTGATATCAAAAGCATCTACAGTTGATATTTCAATGAAAATATCCAACTAAATCAATTACTTCTTTTAATTATCAAATAATCAGCTTAATCACGTGTATTTATCTAATATTAAAAGACTTTTAAGCCTTATTTAAAAACTACAATTTGCCCGATAACGTTACTTATCAGTCGTTTTTATTGAGCTATCAATAAACCCTTTAATGCATTTTGTATAATCCCCTTTGTAGAAATAATAAATTATCTGATTTGCTTAAGAATATAAAAGCTTTATAATTAATATAAATTTATTGGGGAAAATTTATGCCTGTATTAGAAAGTCCTCAGCAAGTTATTAGATTTAAACAAGCAACTTCAACAAGTAGAATGCTAGGTGTTTTTCCAGCATTGCGTGAGTTTTCTGGTTCAACAAAACCAGTTCCTGCAATACAACCAGTGGCAGGTTCACCAACAGATGTAATTAAAGCAATCAAAGAGATTGGAAAAAAGTTTGGAGCTGGTTTAGAGCTTGTTCTACATACTCAAAATAAGCTTATTGTATTCTCTTCAACTAATAGAACTTCACTAAAAAAAGCTAAAAGCCCATTTGCTTTTTACATCTGGGAAAAAAGCGGAGATCAATGGTTAAAACCTAAAGTCATAACTCCAATTCATTCAAAATTATTCAAGCGAATGTGCAATGAATTCTTACCCGGATCTTGTTAGTTTTCGTTGATTATTTATTTGAGTAATTTTGGCACATGACTACCAGCGTGAGTAGCAACAGATAAGACAGAATTACAGGCTAATTCAATACATAAAAGATCTCTTGGTCCAAGTTTAATTCTTCGTCTTTCTTCTTCAGTTCTTCCAGTAACAAGCCTTAACCAGCAAGTTTCATCACCTGATAGTCGCCCCTGCTGCCCCCGCGGTTTATCTCTATAAAGCTTGATTAATATATCAGATTCACCCTTATCAGCATTTCCTTGTAAAATAATATTTTCATCTAGTGACTCGACTCCATATAAAAAAGCTCGAGTTGTTGCCCATAGTCCACCAACTGCTTCAATTGGAATCATCAAGTTTAAAAATCCAGGATCATCAAGTTGTGGCTCACCATTTTTGAGTGGCGTATAATATAACCTCAGGCCATCTTTTTCAGGTATTAGTTGTAAATTTCCGAAGGATTTAGAAATCGTGAATGTGAAACCGCCTGCGTACATAACCTTCCTTTATAACATATGTATGTAAGTTCGAATGATTTAATGTATTTAAAACGAAAGCCTACAAACTTGGTCGAATTTTATTACATTTTTCTTTAGTTTCAAAGAAAGATTAGAAAAAGTCTACTATTGTAATTACTTGATTTTATTGATAAAAAAGCTATTTTTTAAATTTTAATCCTGGAAGTTTAGAAAAACCACCAGTTTTTGCCTTATCTTTATCTTTTTTAACAGACTTTTCAGCTAGCTCTTTAGCCTTATCTGACTCGGGAGCCTGCTTCTGCTCATTATCACCAGCCATTGGAAAGGCATTAACAAAACCCCTTCCACGCTTCTTGCCCTCTTCAGCAGATAGTTTAAAAACAGAATCATCTTCTTGTGAACTAGTTCCAACTTGATTAGTATTTTCAGTTTTCTTATTTGAGGTCGAAGTCTTAGAAAAACTAGAGATAGAAGAGCTTTCTGGTGCTTGGTACCCTGTTTTTTCACTTTCTTCTTGGTTTAGAATTTGTTCATCTACCCAATTTGCTAAACCAATTTCGTCATTTTCAAAACGTTCAAGCTTCGTCAGATACTCACGCCCTTCCCATGTATTTGGCAGTTCACTGTTAAACCAAAAAGATCTACCTTTAACAATCCTTCCATCTCCCAAATCAAACCATGCCAAACCTTTTTCTGCAGACATCTCATGTTTCAATTCTTCTGCACTAACTAAATCTTCTTCAGTCTCTTGAAAACTTATGGATTGTGATTCCCCTGCACTTCTTCTTGCCTGAGAGAGCCCTAATCCGCTTGCTTGCCCAGTTGTAAACCCCGCACCTATTGATTTGCGAGTTGTTGCCACTTTACCAATCCATTCAGCCATTTCTTGCGCAGTGCGATT
>JAGRAS010000296.1 GCA_020434465.1 Bdellovibrionales bacterium
GCAGCACTCTGACCTTTTTTGGTAAGTTTAATTTTTCTTACTCTTTGATCATCAGATGCTTTTTTACTTATTAGTAAGCCATGAAAAACTAACTGCTTCACTGTTCTTGAGACAATGCTTTGGTCAACGCCCAAGATAATTGTAATCTCAGAGATTGAAAGCTCACCGGCGGCATCAACTTCAAGTAGCAGGTGTGATTCAATTAAGTTTAAGCCAGAGCCTGGATCGTCATGAACAAACTTATTTCTGCGCTGCAGCTCCCTAAAAAGCCTGTGAATCTCAATATATAGCTGCTCATCACTCATTAAAACTTATCTTTTTTGTATGCTACCTTACTAATTATATAAGCCATAACAAAGCAAGTTACTATAGTCCATATTCTACAAATTTATGAATTTATTAGATGGTGCAAGAATTAAAGCCTTAGCTAGTCCTTTAAAAGAGGAGTACGTTTCCGCGCGTGTTAATTTCGAACTAAGAGCAATTTCTGCAGAAATAAAAAAACTTAAGGAAGCTGTATCTTCATTATTATCTGATGTTGAAGGTAAAGATGAAAACGATGTTAGACACATCTTTAGGGTTTTTTCAGCTCTTATGAAGTTAAGATTGAATTCTCTTAATTCTGAAAAAGATAAATCAATCAGTAGTGAAGAAATAAATCTTGAGAAACTTGCTGATACAATAAAATTTCTAAGTGCTGCTGCAAGCAGTGCGGTAATTTCCTATCCGCATAACTATCGAATTGAAGATATAGCGAAACAGGCAATTAAAAAGATTAGCAATTTTTTTTCTGAAGCTTTTGCAGATCAGTATTCTACTAGTCACCCATTTAAGCTCCACCCGAATATTCGTGTAGAGCAATTTAATAAACCTTTAGTTTCTGCTTCAAAAGAGCTGATTGATAGCTTATCAGGTATTGCAATATCTTTTTTAATAGATGCAAATCTAGGAAAGCCTCAGGAAGGTTTTATTGAGCCTTATACTAGTGATGTTTTAAGCAGTTACTTAGAACAACCTGAAGCCTCTTTGTATGTTACTTATCTTAATGACAAAGCAGTTGGCTTTATGATTTTAACTCCTGATCAAGATGGAGTCACAGCTTTTGCTCCTATAGTTGCAATTTCTAAAGAAGGCAGATGCTATTGCCATGAGCATGGCGAGAATGCCTATGACTTACTTCATTATAGTTTATGCGAAACTGCATATTATTCTGGTATCAAACAAGTTACTGCTGAAATTAGAGAGGGTCCAAATGCAAATTCTGCAAAGCCAAAACATTTAAAACGAGGTTGGGAGGAGACTAATGACTTAGTATATGAGGAAGGGGGGCCTTATAGAAAATTAACTCTCGACCCTGCAAAAGCCTTGGGGTTAACTGACTTTCTTTTTAGAAACTGCCCATTTAGATTACAAATAAATTTTCTCGCACATTTAATTAGTGACTTAAAATTCACAAAGAAAGTAGGAATTGGTGCAATTAATAAAGACTCTGCAACTGAGATTATAAACAAGTTATTACCTCAGTATAAAATCTACTCAGCAGAAGCTAGTGATGGCTTGTTTATGCAAATCTATCGCTCTGGAGGTCGCATGGATACATTTAGGCAAATCGTTCCTGAGTATGATCTTTGGTACTATGGCGTAACAACAAATACAGAAAGCAATGAGCCAAAAATAGGTACTCTTGAGGAAATTTTAAATTGGTTTACCGGTTCTGATTTAAGCTCTTTGGGTAAATAGGATTTATCTTAGATCCACTATTGAAAAATTTTGTTTAAACATAAAACTCATGAACTATTTTGGCACCTAGTCTTCTTAAAGTTATTTCTAGCCCCTGATTTTCAATTGGATTAATTTCAAATGAGCAATTAGTAAGTCCCATACCTTCTCGCTTCAAAAGAGGTAATTTTATTGGAAGCGTATCAACTTCGCCTGATTGCTTGTCCCAGAGAATAAATAAAAAGCCAATCGGTGGATTCGAACTATCTTTGGCTTCTGATTTAGAAGAAACTTTTAAAGTAGGAGAAATTGGTACAATAGTTAAAGTTCGCGATAGTGGGATTTTAAACATCGGCTTTGGACAATCGCGCTCGCCTACTCTATTCTGATCAGACTGACAAAGATTACGGCCTGGCGGTGTACAAATAATCACTTCCTTATCCTCTGAGTTGATAATAATAAATTCCAACAAGCTTGATAAATCAGCTCGAGGTGGAATTGGTAATATCGCATCAGAATTCTGAATACTTGCCAAGCTAAGTCGATTAGGTGACTGGGGACTAATTGCAACCATAAAATAAACAATCTTTACTTGAGTCGAAGATAACAATAATTAATTTCTAAGTCAGCACTCTTTTTTGATTTTTAAACAATTAAGATACTTGCGATAGGTTTTGTTTGTAATTTTACATCTTGCGGAACAGCCTTTGCATACATCATAATTTAGTTGTTTTTTTACAGGTTAAAAGTGCAAAGCATTCTCTTTATTAAGGTTTTTAAAGTCCGAGTCTGCAAAATATTTGCAGCTATAGGAATTCTATTTCTTTTTTTTCCATGCCATTTAGTTTTTGCTCAAACTTATAAAAGTAACCTAGTCTTGAAGTCACAAGCAGCCGATAGTTTAGGCAACTCAGTTAGGCGCTGTCCAAAAAATTATTTTTCTGAAGTACTAACTG
>JAGRAS010000297.1 GCA_020434465.1 Bdellovibrionales bacterium
ATTTTAGCAATAAAAAACGAGGTAGAGTCTTCAAAAAAAAACTTGCCCCGTTCTTTAAAAAATAGTTCTTAATTTAGATTTACTGTTGCTGTCTTTTTAACTCGTCTATTTCACGTTGTTGACGTCTAATTTCATCATCTTGGCGTCTTAATCTTTCATCTTGATCAACTTGACGCTGGTCAGTCCTATCCATTTCATTACCCACTACACCACCAGCTAAAGCACCTGCTACACCACCAATTGCAATACCAGCTCCAGTGCTGCCAGTTTTATGGCCAATAATAGCCCCTAGACCCGATCCAAGCGCCGCGCCACCTAGAGCTCCTTTTTCTCGTGCACCCATACTTTCACATGCTGAAAGTAAGGCCAAACAGACTATCAATATAAGAATTTTTTTCATAAACACTCCTACAGTATTTAAAACTTATTTTTTGCTGCAAAAATATCTCATCAATTAACTCTGTTTTCAATAACATAGCTAATCAATTTTAGTACAGCCCCGCATTAAAACTAAAAGCATTTTCGCAAAAATGATATAAATTTTAGACGGAAAAACTTTAATAAAATTCATTAATTGCAGCCTTAGCACACATAAGGCTTAGTTTTAGTAATAACATTGTTAAAATTCAGGTGATAACAAATGCAGATAAGTAAATGCCCATGCTGTGGATTAAACAAGGATACATTTAGTGTGTTTTCAATTAGTTTTGCAAAAGAAGAAAGCTGGCCTTATGCAGCTATTGGGGCAGGTCTGTTACTTATTTATTGTTCGTTGATAAGACTTAGCCTAAATGAAGCATTCTTATTTGCCGCATTTACTGCTTTGAGTTGTCTTTTACAATTCACAAAAAAATCAGTTTGTATTAATTGTGGCGCTGATCAAAATTTTTCCAAGTCGCATTAATTTTTTTCAGAATCAATCAAAAAAACATAGCTAAATTGTAAGATTCACTAACAAAAAAGACTATAAAAAAAACACTAAAGCCAAATTTGTAGATTGCCGTAAGCAAAATTTAGAAGTTGGTATTATTATGCAGGCAATGTAGCGAGGAAATGTAGTCCTGCGAATTAACCATGAAGTTCATGCCCAATTTAGAATTTCAAGGTTGGCCAAAATTAAAAACTTTGGTGAACAATTCGCGTTCAGGCACAAAAAATTTTCCAATACATAGCCGCTATTAACATAGCTCAACGTATTTAGCATTTTTAGATGTTAAATATGGTAATACTCGTCTATCAAAGGATTGAAGACGGTTGAGCTTATATTTCACGGAGGAAATATAATGGCTATTACACTAGGAACAAACGTTGCTTCCTTAAAGGCACAACGATCGTTGGGTCTATCAAGCAATAACTTAGCGACCACATTCGAAAGATTGAGTTCTGGTCAACGTATTAACAAAGCAAGCGATGACGCTGCTGGTCTTGCAATTGCAGACTCGTTAAAAGCTGACCAAAGAGTTGCTTCAGTTGCTATTAGAAATGCTAATGACGGTATTTCAACAATAGCGATTGCAGACGCTGCTCTTGGACAAATCGGTGAAGTATTAACTCGTATGGCAGAGTTATCAGAACAATCTGCTAACGGTACGTTCTCTACTTCTCAGCGTTCAGCTCTAGCTAACGAATTTATTGCTCTTGGATCGGAAATTGAGCGTATCGCTGTTACAACAAACTTTAACGGTGTAACACTACTTTCTGGTACAAGCAATTTGGTACTACAAGTAGGTTTCGATTCTGCTTCAACATCACAAATTGGATTTGCAGGTGTACAAGGTACTCTTGCAGCTCTAGGACTAGCTGGTACTGGTGCTTCTGCACTTAGTTTCTCAATTAATGACAGTACATCAGATGCAGCTCAATCAGCTTCAAGACTTGCTCTTGATGCTGTAAACGGTGCAATCGGCTCACTAGCTACTCAAAGGGGTACTCTAGGTGCGACTGAATCAAGATTAAATGTTGCTATCAACAACTTGTCAGTTGCTAGAGAGAACTTCGCAGCTGCAGAAAGCCGTATTAGAGACGTTGATGTTGCTACAGAAGCTGCAGAATTAACAAGATTAGGAATTCTGCAACAAGCTGGTGCTGCTGTACTTGCTCAGGCAAACCAACAGCCATCATTAGCGCTATCTTTACTTGGGTAATTAGACACTGGATAAGTCTTAAGAAATTAAGACTTATCCACTCCAAAAGTAGGAGTCTATTGGGAGGTCGATTCCTCCCCCCAGTAGAAAAGCGCAGATTATCAAGCCAATAGGATTGATAATTAAGGTGCCAGCAACCTGCTGCAGCTAGGAAGCTGCACCAGGAATCAAAAACCCTCTTAAGACGGGAAGGTAAAACACGAGAAGGTGCTAAATTTAGTGCCTCGCTACTTTCTCTGCCGGTTTTCATGGTGGATAACGCGGTCCATCATAAAACCGGCCTTTTATAACTGTTTAATCTCCTAACTCTTGGGGATTGAAGAGTTGTAATCAGGTTCGAATTTGCCGTCTTTTGTCCGAACCGCAGAAGCAAAATGTTACATAGTAGTTCACGGAAAAGATTGATTTCAATCTTTCCTGAGAACTACTATCGAAAAGCTGTATTATATAGATATATAACATTTCCATGCTCTTAAGGGGCCTAACGGGCAACGTTTGGTCTCTGAGAGTGGGAAC
>JAGRAS010000298.1 GCA_020434465.1 Bdellovibrionales bacterium
GGCCTCTGGCTGATAAGTAATATCGGTTTACCGCAATCGAGTAAGCCTAGTAATCCATTCTGTACATATGGCAAAAGCACTTCTGTACTAGCAAGAGATTCACCAGCTAAGTCTGCATGCTTTCTACCGATATCTGTCATGCCATCATCGTACAATGCGATCGTCTGAAACAAAAAATTTTGAGCAGCATAAGAAGTTGCGCCAGCTAAGAGTTTAATAATAACTTCTTGTTTAAGAATATCAGATTGCTTACCACTATAAGATTTAGAATAATCATCTATTAAAACATTATGTGCTTGTTCAGCAAATTCCCCTTTGGCTTGCAGTACCTCGATACATGCATTACTTAGATCGCTACCTATTTTGGCTTTTGTAAAAATTCTGGCAATTTGCCAAAGCTTCTTAAAATCTTTTGTATCTTTGTGACTATTTACTATCTCAACTTTCTTTTTATCTGGGGTGAGTGGTGAAAACCTGAGTTCACTTATTTCAGGATCTTTTCCGTCTATACTAATAGGTTCGATAGTAACGTCTCTTGCCATAAAACAGCCTCAAAAATGTAATGGATGCTAACATAGGGATTTAGAATATTCAAACAGCATTTCTATTATGTAGATCTTAGATATGGTAAAAAAGTTACACCCCATCTTTTTTCAAGTCACAATTGGTACAAGCCAACTTTTTTCACAGGACTTCAAGAAACTTTCCGCCTAAACCCTGAATACTTATGTCTAAATTAAATCTAAATCGCTCTATACAAAATTATTAATAGGAGAAAGCTGGCTTATCCCGAATCATTGGGCTAAATCAAAATCTTTAAACCATGTTGCTTCACTATATTAAGAAGCTTGTGTGCAGGGGCACCAGGATCTTTCTGGCCCTGCTCCCACTTTTGTATTGTTGAAAGACTTATATTCAGCAAAGCAGCAAAAACCGCCTGACTTAAACCAAAGGCCTCACGTAAATCTTTTATATCATCAGGTGAAAAATGTGGCACTGGATCGAGTAAATCTTCTCTAAACTCACGCATAGTAGCACCATCAACAATACCTATTGCCTCCAAAGCTTCAAATCCTTCTAATAATTCTTTTCGTAATCTTTTATTAGTCACTGCTCACCTCAAGAACACTGTCTAGATCTATTAGTTTTATAAGATCAAGTTCGTTTAAGGAAAACAAATAATCTGCATATTTTTTTAAATACTGAAGTTCAAGCTTATCTATATTTTCAAGCTCATTCTTCATAAAACCATAAATGAAAAAGACATTCATGTTAGTTTTAAAAGCAAGAATTGTTCTAGCTCCCCCGCTTTTACCTCGACCTAAAGCTGGAATTCTTTTCTTTACAATCCCACCTCCAAGATCAGCATCAACCAAACCACTCTCAATTTCTTCCACAGCTCTCAGCAAAATACGATCTTCAATAGAATTAGACAGCATCCAACGCCCAAAAGCCTTTAATTTAAATATCCTTCGAGTCTTCATAACTATAGCACTAAGTGCTATAGATGTCAAATTAACCACAGCACATTAAAACTACTCCTTAAAAAGTATTCATGTATATTTATTAAAAGTTGTGTGGAAAACTAAAAATTTTGGCTTGCACTAGATGCAACTAGATTTAGTTATTTATTCTGTAAGTTCAGAGGCTTGATATGATACTCAATACTATATTTATATTTCTGCTTACGCAGCCACATCTCCAGTTATCTTAATCTTCATACCAAGCGACTTGAGAAGCTGACTAAGTGTTGATAGACGAGGATTTCCATCTTCAGAAAGCATTTTATAAAGGCCCTGCCGACTGATTCCTATCTCATCAGCTAACTGGCTTAGATTCTCGTCCCTTGCATCGATCACATTTTTGATAGCAATTAAGAAGGCTTCTTGGGATTCGTGCTCGAGCACCTCGGTTAAATAACCCATCGCATACTCAGGATCTGCAAGTCTCTTAAGTAGCATCGGTTTATAAGGCTTACTTGGCATTTTTATACTCCTTCCAAAGTGTCTTAGCTTTCTTAATATCTTTTTTCTGTGAACTTTTATCTCCACCAGCAATTAGAATCACCAGAATATTTTCATCTAATCCATAATAAACTCTAATACCTGGCCCTCTTGGTATACGCAATTCAAAAACTCCATCACCTAAAGATTTATGATCTCCAAAGTTACCATCTGCAACTCTTGTTAAACGAGCATCAACAGCCTTTTTGATAGATTGATCTTTGAGCTCATCAAACCACTCTACAAAAGGTAGTTTCCCATCCTTGGTCTCTAATACAAGTACCTCACGCGCTAATACTTCCATAACAACACGTCAACTATAGTTTACAGTAAAATTAATCATCACGCAAGCATCCTTAACATTCATTAAGTAATCGTGAATATTTGCTAAAAGTTGCGTAGAAAAAAGATTATTTTTACTCGAGGTTTCTGAGAATTATAGGACTAGTTGAAAATAGTTGGGTTGTACCAGATACTAGGAATAGGTCGAGGGAGAGTGCATCATACCTTAGGAAGATCCTCAGGAAGAAAGGAAAAAAAGGACACGCAAAAAAGTCTAATTAGTGAATTAATTTCTGGGTGTCCTTTATTGTGCTTTTTTATCTTTCTGGCTTTACTAGGGGTCACTGATACCTCATTTACAATTCAATTTGCTCA
>JAGRAS010000299.1 GCA_020434465.1 Bdellovibrionales bacterium
AAAATACATTTATCTTTATCTTTAAAACTTGTATTCTTATGAACTAGTGAAATTTTACTAGCGAACTTTGCTAAAAACTTATTAGCTAACCCAGGATTGTGTTCAGCTTCATGAAGCCAAATTGGAATTCTTAAAAAATAAGCAGCAAGTACAGGAACTACACTGGCATAGCCTCCTACTCCAATGACTACTTTTGGTTTGAATCTTAAGTAAATTATCAGACAATAAATTAGTAAAAATGGCAGAAGTAGCGAAAATACAACTAAAGCTAAAAGTCCCTGATTTTTAATTTGCACAGCCATAACTTTGTAATGCTTATAGCCCGACTTTCCAAGAATTTGCTTTTCAAGAGGTCTTCCTGAGCCAATAAAATGGATAACTGAGTCAGGTTTTATTTGTTTAATAGCATCGGCAATGAAAAGTGCAGGAAACAAATGTCCGCCGGTTCCGCTGGCTGCAAATATTACATTAAAATTTCCCATCTTAGGGGTCAGGATACGCTTTTCTTAAACTCTCTTGCAAGTGAAAGCAAAATTCCCACGGCAAATAGACTAGCAATAATGCTTGAGCCACCATACCCAATTAAAGGAAGCACTAGCCCCTTAGTAGGAAGCATTCCCGTGGTTACACCCATATTCAATAAAGCAGGAAGAACAATTAAGAGAGTTAATCCTACACATAGGGCAAATGAAAATGTATCTTCTGCATACTTTGTAGCTAGTTTTATTCCGCGCCAGAAAAACAAAAGAAAAACACAAATCAAAACAAGGCAACCAACAAAGCCTAACTCTTCTGCAATAACTGCGAAGATAAAATCAGTATGTGCTGCTGGAAGAAACAACAACTTTTGCTGGCTGGCGCCTAGCCCAACTCCTGAAAATTGGCCTGAGCCAATAGCAATCAAAGATTGAATCAACTGATAGCCTTTGCCTGAGGCATCAGCCCATGGAGTGAGAAAACTTATAATTCTATTCATCCTATATGGAGATGAAATAATCAGAATTGCAGCTGCAACACTCAAACAAAAACCAGAGATTAAAATATACCTTAATCGACTTCCAGAAGCCGAAGCCATACAAAGTGTAACTCCAGCTAAAATTGCAGCACTTCCAAAGTCTGGTTGCAAAAGCAAAATTGCACAGACTGGGATTAGTAATAAAACAGGTTTAAAAACTCCTTGAGAAAAAGTATTTAACCTTGATTCATGCCTGGCAAAAAAACCAGCAATAAAAATTACAAAGCCTAATTTTACAAATTCGCCAGGTTGTAAATGAACTGGCCCAATATTAATCCAGCGTCTTGCACCACCAGCTGCATGACCTAATCCAGGTAAGTAAGGTAACGCTAGTAATAAAAAGCATGCGAACAAAAATAAATGCGAATATTTCTTAAAAAAAGAAATTTTAACATTTGAGAGGCAAACTAGACCTACTAAACCAATAAAAACAGCGAATATCTGTCGCTTAACATAAAAAAGAGAATCTGAAAATTTTTCAGCAGCAAGAACTCCAGTAGTCGAATAAACCATTATGATACTAAAAGCTATCAATGCGCCTGTAGCAATAAAAATACCAGCATCACCTATAAATGCATTTGTAAAAAAACTAATTGGAGATTTTTTTTCTTTTTGGTTAGATCTCTTGCGAGAATCAACACGAGCAGCAGTTTTATTTTTATAAGCAGGAGTAAAAGATAGTTTAAAAGTTGAACTTCTAGAGACTGAACTAAAAGAGAACATAAAACCCAAACGTTAAAAAATTTAAAAACCAAATATTAGGCAGAAGCTCAAATTGAGCCTACATAGGATTTAAACATATTTCCACGCTCTTCAAAATCTCTAAATTCATCAAAACTGGCACATCCTGGGCTAAAAAGTATGATATCTCCTGAAGTTGAGCTTTCAATCGCCTGATCTAGAGCTGTTTCTACCTTAGCCTCAACCAAGAAAGGCATATCTATATCTTGACACAATACAGATAGCATCCTTCCATCCTCGCCAAAACAAATAACAGCATTTAGACGCTCTTTAAAATGAAGGAACTCTTGAATTACAGGTTTCCATGAGCCTGCTTTTGCAAGGCCACCAATCATTATTGTTAATTTTCCTTCTCGATACCTTTCAACAGTGGCTAAAACAGCGGCCCGACATGCAGCAACGGTAGTTGATTTACTATCATTAATGATAACCCTATCTAAATTGTTTGGGACTAGTTCTAACCTATGCTCAAGTGTTGAGAAAGAATTAACGGCATTTATTATATCAGCATCACTTGTTCCTAGCTCGCGAGCAACCAAAGCTGCAACTGCAACATTACTACGATTGTGTAATCCATATAATTTACACGATGAAAGATCTAAACTTGAATCATCGAAAACAATACGATCAACATTGTCAGTAGGAGAATACTCAATTCTGGCATTGCAGCTTTCACCAGTACCAAAGTTTAGAACTTTACTATGTAAATTAGACTCAAGCGAAGAAACCATCTCATCATCTGCGTTTAATATTGCTAAATCTTCTGCGTTTTGCTGACTAAAAATTCTAGCTTTAATCCCCAAATACCGTGATAAAGTACCATGGCGCTCTAGGTGATTTTCAGAAAGATTTAGCAGCACACCAATATTTGGTTTTAACATAG
>JAGRAS010000029.1 GCA_020434465.1 Bdellovibrionales bacterium
CAGGATAAACCAGGCAATTTTGACTATGTGTTTTGTCTTGGAGTTTTACATCATACTGGAGATCCTATAGAGACTGTAAAGCAAATTAAAAAAATGCTTAAGTCTGATGGTAAAGCTGTAATTTGGGTTTACGGAAAAGAAGGGAATAGTTTATATCTCACGCTTTATAACTCACTAAGTTTTTTTACTAAGAAAATGCCACACAAATTATTAGTTTTTTTAAGTAAGGTATTAACTTATCCATTGATGGCTTATATTTGGCTTGCAAAAAGAATCCCATTACCAATGCGAAAATATATGGTTAATGTTTTGGGTAAATATTCATTTTATGAACTAGAATTGACGATTTATGATCAGCTAAATCCTAATGTAGCTGCTTATTGGACTAGAGAAGAGTTTAAAAATATCTTGGAATCAGGTGGTTTAGAGCCTTTAGAGTTTTACCATCGGCATGGATATTCTTGGACTGCGATTTCTAAACAAGGCCAGGGCTAAGTTTGAGACTAAGATTTAGCTCATCGCTAGGGCTGATTAGCAAGCTTAGTAATTAGATTTGTTAAGGGCATAATTCTCGAGAAAGCAGTATTTCCAATCTCAGGCAAATGCAACTAATGATTATTGTATACTTTGTAAGTGATGGGTAGTTGAACTAGTTTCAATTTTTTTTACGTGACTTGTCGAAGGAAAGCTATTACTTTTTGTTGGGCTTACTACTCTGCTATGAACTATAAGCTTAGCTAATAGTCCCATCATTCCAACTTGAAGAGCAGCTAGAATAAGCATAATTGAAAGGTTGCCAACATAGCCCAATAGGAAAAAGTCTCGACAGAAACCTTTTATAAATCCAATTGTAAATAAAAAAATTGAAACAGGGCCAAAGAGTTTCATTGGATTAAAGATTAAACCAAGTCTAGCAACTAAACGAAAGAATCGAATAGTATCTTTTATCGGATGAATAGATGAGTCTCCGTCGCGCTTGAAATAGTCAATTGCAATTTCTTTTCTTCTAAAACCTCCCATAATAGAACCCATGGTGATAGTTGAAGTAAAGCTAAACCCGGCAGGGTAAAATGGCCAAAGGTAGTAGCAAAGTTCACGTGAAAAGACTCTCATGCCACTATTTAAATCTTTAATTTGTTCACCTGCGATATATGAAGCTGTTAAGTTCAGAATTTTTTTTGGGAATCTTCTTAGTAAAGGAATATGGCAAACTTCAGTGGTTCGTGTTCCGATAACCATATCGCAATCTTTCATTTCTTCAGCTAGTTTTGGCAGATCTGCTACTGGGTAAGTTCCATCTGCATCAGTAATTGCTATAATAGGGGAATTGCCAGCACGAATGCAAGTTTTAAGCGCTGCTCCATAACCACGATTTTGTATATGTTTAATATATTTGATGTCCGTTCTTTCAGCTAATGTATCTAAGTTATACTCATTTTTCGAACCATCATTAACAACTATTACTTGGTAGTTATTGTAATTATTAAATGCTCGATGGATGTTTTCAATTGTTTCTATAACAAGCTCTGGCCGCTCATTGTAAACAGGAATTATAATATCAAGGTCTTGCATTGATCTTCTATGATAAAGCACTATTATGCTCAATAAGTATAATTCATTTAAGGTATTAAATATACATACTTTGAAAAACCTAAAGCAAAAAAAAATGAATATTAAATTATAGTTAGATTTTTTTTGGAATATTTTAGTAAAAGTTTACTCATATGTGTGGAATAGCAGGCATCGTATCATGGCAAACTTCTCCTAGAGAGCAGGATATTTCAAATATGTGTGAAGCTATGATTCACCGTGGGCCTGATGCTGGTGATATTTACCTAGATCAAAATCTAGCACTTGGCCAAAGAAGACTCTCTATTATTGACTTATCCTCAGGTGCAAATCAGCCATTCATTGACTCTTCTGGTAGATACATAATTACTTATAATGGAGAAGTTTATAATTTTAAAGAATTAAAAAAACGCTTGATTGCAAAAGGTGTGAGTTTTCGCACTTCAAGCGATACCGAAGTTGTCTTAGAAGCATTTAAAGAATGGGGAGCTACATGTGTTGAAGAATTCAATGGCATGTTTGCGTTTGCCATTTGGGATAAGGTTGAAAAAGAACTTTTTCTTGCTCGTGATAGGTTAGGAAAAAAGCCTTTATTTTATTCTTTACTGCCTGATGGTGGAATTATTTTCGCCTCAGAGATGAAGGCTTTACTTAAGCATCCTGCAATAAGTAAGAAAATTAACTATTATGCACTACATCAATACTTAGCATTAAGTTATTCCCTAACATCACAGGCTTTTTTAGTTGGAGTTGAAAAGCTTCCACCTGCACATTGGCTCAAAATTAAACAAGGGGCTCCACCGCATTTAGAAGAATACTGGGATTTAGCTACTTGCTTTCTTGAAAAGCAAGAAAATATAAGCTTTGAACAAGCTACCGAAGATTTTTTAAACCTTTTTGATGACGCAGTTAAAATTAGGATGATTAGTGATGTTCCACTTGGTGCTTTTTTGAGCGGTGGAATTGACTCTTCTTCTGTAGTTGCATCGATGTGCGCTCAAAGAAGTGCTAAACAAAACCATACCTTCAGCATTGGATTTAAAGAGGAAGGGTTTTCTGAGCTTGCTGAGGCTAATCTTTCGGCAGATTTTTTAAATGTAAGTCACCATAGTAAAGAAGTTACTCCACAAATGGCAGAGCTTTTGAGCAAAATAGTTTACTATGCAGATGAACCCTTTGCTGATACTTCAATTATCCCAATGTATTTTTTAGCACAATTTACTAGAGAAAATGTAACGGTTGCCTTATCTGGTGATGGGGCTGACGAGATTTTTGCAGGTTATGAAACTTATGTTGCTGACAAATTACATTCGTATTTTAGTTTTTTTCCTAAATTTATAAATGATGCAATTTATCAACTGTATAGTTTTTTTACCTCTAGGGATTTTGGCAAAGTAAGCACTGATTATAAAATCAGACAATTTTTAAAAGGGGCAAGCTTTGATCCTATTCAAGCGCACTATTCATGGCGAGAAATTTTTTCTCCAGAAGAAAGACGAAGTTTGTTAAAAGAGGACTTGCACTGGTGCTTAAGCGAAGCGGATCCACTTAATGACTTTAAATTTTTTGCTAATAGAGTTGAAGGGGCTTCTGCAATAGATGTTTCAATGTATACTGATATTAAAACATGGCTTGCAGATGATATTCTTGTCAAAGTTGATAGATCAACTATGGCACATTCTTTAGAAGCACGGGCTCCATTTCTTGATTATAGAGTAGTTGAATTCGCTGCAAGACTACCAATCTCTTTTAAATTAAAAGGCTTTGAAAAGAAAGTGATTTTAAAGAAGTCTCAAGAATCTAGACTTCCCACTAGTATTCTAAGAAGAAAGAAAAGTGGTTTTAATGCACCAGTTTCTTATTGGCTGGAAAATGCATTAAGTGCTTACTGCGATCAGCTTTTAGATAATTCAGCTGATGTATTTAATAAGCAAGCTATATATAAACTAATAAGTGATCATAAGAATAAAAAAGCAGATAATAGTTTTAAGCTATTTACATTGATTTGTTATAATATTTGGGAAAAAAGCCTAGGCTAGAGGATTAAATTCTTTAATAGAAATATTTAACTTTTCATCAATTAGTACTGCATTGTTAACCGGCACTTCAAGCCAATCTTCTTTGATTTCTGTTAATTTTTCTGAAACAACCAAAACAGATTTTTCTTTTGTGCCAGAATGTAACATCGTGCATACGCCATCTTTGCACTGATAGCGAGTGCCTTCAGAATAATAAAGAGTATCCGCATAGAGTTTTTTATCAGTTGTTGAGCGAACAGCTACCATATTTTTCCCATCAGTAACTGCAAAATTTAAATATGAGGCTTCGCTAATCTTAAATCTTTCTTGTAATTCAGAAATAACATTGATTGCATCTTTAAGTGCAAGATACATCGCTTCACAGTCAGTTGGCTCTCCCTGTTTTTTTAAACAGTCAATAAATAGTGCAAAAAAATGTTCACTATCTGTTTGACCTCTAACCCAATGATAAGTTTCATCTGATAACATTCTTCTTAGAGGTCTTTGAATTTTTTCGAAACCACCAATGTCTCCATTATGCATCATTAGCAAATTTCCAAATCTAAATGGGTGACAGTTTGCTTCAGAGACATCAGAAACCGTTGCTGCTCTAACATGTGCAAAAAAACATGGGACTTTTGTTTTTGAAGCTAGTGATTTTAAATTTCTATTATGCCATGCCGGTTGAACGGAAACAAAAACTCCAGGCTCAGCACTGATATCGAGAGCGTACCAGCCAAGTCCAAAGCCATCACCATTTAAGGGTTCTTCTCGCTCCTGAGCTTGAAAGCTTTGGCGGATAAGGGAATTCTTAGGTTGATAAATTACTTCATCAATCAGAATTGGTGTTCCTGTATATGCAAGAAATCTACACATAGTATTTATGATTATCTGCTGAGCTAGATAGTATAACAAGAGGGATTTTATGAATCTTAAAATCTGAATTCGATTTAAGAGTAAGTTGAAGGGTGGCCACCAAGGTCATTATATTAATAACTAGTGTTATGGAGTTCGTAATAAAACATGGCTAGACTAATGCATCTAGCGTCTATAAGATTAAAAATGTGAAAAAACTATTTCTAATTGGAGATCCGCTAAATACTGCCTATCAAATTGAAGGTCTTACAGAGGTAAGCTTTGAAAAAAAAGGCAACGCTTATCAAATAGAGTCTGATGCAGGCTTAGTTGGCGCAGTTGAGTTTTTGCTTTCTAGAAAATCATATTCACCAAGTTCAAGGATTTATAACTGTTTTGTAAATGATGATGCGAAAATTGAAAAAGTTTTAGAGAATAACTTAGATGCAAGATTGCAAGACTTTAACCAGGGAATAGATTCTAATGTTTTTTTAGCAAGGGTATTAACCGCTGCTAATGATTTTTATTTATCAAAAGAAAAATTATTACCTCGTGAGATATCTGAATATCAGCTTAGAGCTAAAGCTTATTACACTTTTGTTGATTCCTTAAGAAAGTTAAATTTATATGCAAATAATTCTATGTTAGCTACGTTGATTAAAGACTGTCGTGGCACAGAGATGTATAAAGATGGTTTACTTTGGGGAAGATCTGAAGCTGGTAATCTTATAAATCTCCCACCTGAACCAATAAAGAAATACATTAAATCTTTTGAAGAGGGAGCTGTAATTTGTAAGGAAGGTGCTTTAGATGGTGAAATGTATGTTCTGCTTAAAGGAAGTATAAGTGTACAAGTTGGAAGTACATTTGTAGCCCAGTTATCTTTGCCAGGTGAGGCGATTGGGGAATTGTCTTTATTTTTAGATGATAGAAGAAGTGCCACTTTGATAGCAGATGAAAAGGTTTTTCTATATGTCATCCCCCAGGAGCAATTACTTGATTTTCACAGTTCTCATCCTGATGTTTTTTTGATTATTGCAAGAACAACAGCAGATCGTATTTACAGAGTTCTTGAGAGAATCAATAGATTTTCTTACGCCTTTAGCACCTCAGAGGTTGATCAGGAGAAATTATATTCGCTAAAAAAAGAATTAGCTAATAAAGGAAGAAGCGAGCTTAGGAATTTACAAAAGCAATTTAAAGAAGTTTGTGAAGCTGCAAATGACAGCCGCCTAACTCAAATTTGGGAGCGAATGCAAGGGCTAGAAAATTAGTTTTTCTTTATAAAGATAAAGGCAAAGGATAATAGTAAACTTGCAATCGTAAGTAGAAAAAGTATGCCAAGATTACTTGGCCTAAAGTTTAGCTCAATATCAGTAAGCCCTTTTGGTAATAGTAATTCAAGAAAGCCATTATTAGATCTAAGTAGAGCTTGTTTGTTGCTGGTATTAGCTAATTTCCAACCAGGATACGCCCAAATTGGCAGTTTCCATTTTCCTTCAGTACAGCGATTGGAAGTTAATCGAATAACATCATTTTTATAAAAATAGTTATAAAGTTTATCATCATCACAAGTTTCATTTGGTTCACTAGTGGTGTAAGGTCTATCTATATTTTCGATAAGACTTACTTCATCCAAGAAAGATTCTGTTTTACTCCATCCTTCAGGTATCGGGGTAATTTCTGCAACGGCAGTTTCATACATCATATAGCGTACATTTAAAAAATCTAATATTGGATCTGCTTTCGCCAGATCGATGTCTCTAAAAAAGTGTTGAGTATTATGATTAACACGATAACTTGGATCCAATTCTTGTAGTAATTCTTTTTGTGTTTGAGTGACAAACCATCTAGCTTCAATGCTGCTTAATCCAAAAAATATCGGAGTTTGCGGTAGCATGTTCTTATCCATTGTAAGGAGTTTAGAAGAGTCTGTTTGATTTTCTAACAAGAACTGTATCGAGGGGGTGACTCGATAAAAATCTTCAGGCTTATAATAAGAATTATAATCTTTGCCTAAATATCTTAGATTAAGAAAGCTTATGACGGTGATTAACAAAATACTGAAATTTTTTATTCTAATACTATTTGATAATATAGTGCTTATAACTAAGCCTATTGAAACAGCAAGCACGCAGCTTTGAGCAAACACATGCCAAGGATTTCGCAGGTTATAAACTTCATGCATTAAGACAAATAGAATAAAAATCGAGAATAAAAAAACTGAAATAAGAAATTTAACTAATTTATCTGGCTTTTCTTTATTTGATTTTTGCAACCAGCTTAGTAGATTGCTTGCAATTATAGTTGATGAAATAACAACAATACTTAAAAGTCTAGTTCCAGAGTTAGAGTTAAAAATTGGTAGTTTGCCAAAGACACCAAGAACACCAAAATAGCCATAGACCATTGAGACTGACCAGAATTGAACTATTGTCCAAAACCAGACGATTTTCTTTTTACGGTACTCCGCATCAAAACAAAGAAAGAAAAGGCTGGCACAAGTAAGAAAAAAAGCGAATATTCCAAAATAACCTGTCTTTTCATTGAAATTGCCGTAACCAGCACGAATCATTTCTGCATACTCTCCGAAGTACTCAGGAAAAAGTAAGAGTAGGGCATCTCGATTTGGTAAATGCACATGGCCATATTTTGCGCGCCAACTTAAATCGATTAAAGATAAGTATTCGCCTGTATAAAAGAGTGGGATGCAACAAGTAAGTGCTGCCAAGATTCCAATAAAAATTAATTGTAAACCGTCCCTTGAAAACAATCTTGTTCCGAATAGAAACAAGATATACAAGCAGCCAACAAAAACCCCATAAAAGCTAACTGAAGGGAATGCTCCCAGAATTAAGCAGATGGATGAGAGATATAATAGAAATTTGCTAATGCGCGTACTGCCAAAACGATAAAAGAGAGTTATTGAATACAAAAAGAAAGGGATTGCAGAAAAAGAATAAGATAAAAAATCTCCAGTCCAAACTGTAGAGTAATATGAGAAGCTAAGGATTAGAGACCCGTAAAGCGAAGCATTTTCTTTTATACTATAAAGTCTAAGGAGTTTATAAGTGAAAAACCCCATAAATATGATCTTAAAAATTGCTAAAATTCCCCAAACGTAAGCAATTGGAAAAAGAAGTGCTAATGCTGAAAGTGGAAATAGGTGTCCAACAATAAACATGCTTGCAAATGGAGTTCCAAATGCCATTGAACTATTCCAAAATGGGATATCTCCATTACTAATTGATTGCTTAATATAATTCAGCATTGGGTAAAACTGATCCATTTGATCAGATACAATGAAATTTCCTAGGTTTGGATTATTTGGATCCCGCCATGGAATCCAATGGTTTAGCCACATAAACGGACCAGGCATCAAGCCATACCTAATGCCCGAAAAGAAAAGTAGACTTAGGCCAAGTAGTAGCAAGAATAAAAAGAATCCCCTATCTAACACCGAGTTATTTGAATTGCCCTTCATGCATTAGGGATAACATGCTAGAAAGGATTTTGGCAATAATTACAGGAAGATCCAAGATTTGCCTAGTAGGTGACAGTTTGCCCGCTTACAAGTATCATCTTTTCTGGGCTTGGTTTACTTTTTCTTTCCTTAGGATTTTAAATTATGTGCGGAATATTTGGGGTTGTAGCAAACGGGAAGAATAGGCCTGATGCAAATTTTATCAAATCTGCCGCAGTTAAGCTTTTGAGATTGTCTCAGACACGCGGAAGTGAGGCTGCAGGTATGGCAGCGCTGTTGAATTCTAAAATAAAAGTTTTTAAAGCCGCTGTTTCTCCTAAAGAGTTTTTAAAGTCACCTATCTTAGATCAGATTTTTTTAGAAGCTTTTTCTGAAGATAAGCAACAGCCGATAGTTTTAATTGGTCATTCAAGAATGGTGACAAATGGTTCGCAAGAGAACCATTTTAACAATCAGCCAGTAATTACATCTAATATGGTTGGGATTCATAATGGTATTGTTGTAAACGATAAAATGCTTTGGGAAAAATACCCTGATTTGAAAAGAAAGTATGATGTTGATTCAGAAGTTTTATTTGCATTATTAAGAAAGTTTTATAGTGATGTTAAATCTGTACCAGAGGCTATTAAAAACACATACAGTGAAATTGAAGGTCAGGCTTCGATAGCTGGATTATTTAGCGACTTGAATTGTTTAATGCTCGCAAGCAACAATGGTTCACTTTATTACTTAGAAGTCCCTTTGAATGGGATTCTACTTTTTGCATCTGAGTTTGGTATTCTTAATAAGTTAAAAGAAGATACCTATTTTTCAAGCTTGCTTGCAGCGAGTCCAATTATTCAAATTAAAGCTGGTGATGCTGCATTAGTAAATTTTGAAACTGCTAAGGCGCAACATTTTAATTTCAATGATTTTGACTTTTCAAAAATCATTAGTCCGACCAATGGTTCTGTGAGATTAATTGAAGATGTTTTTCCTAAATCTGATTTGAAAAAAACTTCAAATTTTCAAGGTTTAGATGTTTCAACTGAAGAGGTAAAAATAGCCTGGGGCAAATATCCGTACGACACATCTTTTGCTGATTCTTTAATAAGATGCACGAAATGCGTTCTTCCTGAAACAATGCCGTATATAAGTTTTGATAAAGATGGCGTGTGTTCTTACTGTAGAAATTATAAAAATATAAGCTTATACGGAAAAGATAGTTTAAAAGAAATTGCCGCATCAATTAGGAGCAGTGATGGATCGCCAGATTGTTTAGTTGGTCTAAGTGGTGGTCGCGATAGTTGTTACGGATTGCATTATTTAATTAAGGAACTTGGTTTAAATCCTGTCGCCTATACTTTTGACTGGGGGATGGTAACAGATCTTGCCAGAAGAAATATTTCTAGAATGTGTGGAAAGTTGGGAGTTGAGCATATTCTTGTTTCTGCACATATTCCAACTAAGAGAAAATTTATTAGCCAAAATGTAAATGCTTGGCTCAAGCGCCCACGCTTGGGAATGATTCCGCTATTTATGGCTGGGGATAAAGCTTATTTTTATCACGCAGAAAGATTAAAAAAAGAATTGAAGTTACCCGTAATCTTTCTTTGTGAAAATATGCTTGAGCGTACAGATTTCAAAAGCGGGTTTGCAGGGCTTGCTCCTAAAGCTATAGATGAAGATCGGGTTTATACGCTTTCCTTAATCAATAAATTGAAAATATTTTGGTATTATGGAAAAGAATATTTATTGAATCCTTCATATATCAATACTTCCTTAATTGATACTCTAAGCGCCTTTTCTCATTATTACATGATGGATAAAGAGTATTATAATCTGTTTAAATTCATACCCTGGATTGAGGATGAAGTTATCTCTACTCTATGCAATGAATATGATTGGGAGCTAGCAAACGATACTGTTTCAACATGGCGAATTGGAGATGGTACAGCCTCATTTTACAATTATATTTACTATAAGGTCGCAGGCTTTACAGAAAATGATACGTTTAGAAGTAATCAAATTCGCGAGGGCTTAATCACTCGAGATGAGGCTTTACAAAGAATTGCTATTGAGAATAAGCCTAGATTGGAATCAATGCATTGGTATTGTCAAACAAATGGGATTGACTTTAGGTATGCACTTGAACGAATAAACCAGATTCCTAAATTGCCTCGACTAAGTGTTCTTGATTTAAAATGACTAGTTTAAGAGGAAAGTTTTCAACGGATCTAATCTGGAACTTTGGCAGTCTTGCTGTCTTAGGTGGAGCAGGAATAGTAATTAATATAATTATTGCTAGCTATGCAGGATCTGATGCTTTAGGAGTTTTTAATCAGGTTTTTGCTATATATATATTCTTGTCTCAAATTTGTGTAGGGGGAGTTCATTTTTCTTTACTCAAAGAAGTTTCTTATGCTCAAGATGATATCGAGCATTGCGCTAGGATTTGTACTTCTGCTTTAGCATTATCAGCTATTATTTCATTTGTTATTTGCATTGTTTCTTTTTCTCTGACTGGAGTAGTAGAAAATTTGTTAGATTCAGTGGATGTAGGTAAAGGGCTAGTTTGTGCAATTCCTGGATTGATCTTTTTTTCACTTAATAAAAATCTTTTGAATTTGTTAAATGGATTGCAATGGATGCGGGCTTTTGCAGTTTTTCAGGCTTTACGATTCCTTGGAATTTTAATCGAAGTTTTTGTAATAGTTTTAGTAAGTCAGAAATCCTGGATGTTGGCTCTTTCA
>JAGRAS010000002.1 GCA_020434465.1 Bdellovibrionales bacterium
AATTTCATTAAGCATCCTCACACTTTTATTACTAACTGGTCTTGTTGATATAAATGAGGGTTTATCTGGCTTCTCAAGTCATGCGACAGTGACCATCGCTGCAATGTTTGTCTTAAGTTCAGGCCTGCAAAAAACAGGGGCAGTTAAACTAATTGGACGCGGCTTGTTGAAATTTGGAAATCAAATTTCCTTATTAACTCTAGTGTTATGCTTAGGAGTTGGTACAATTTCGGCATTTGTTAACAATACTGCTGCAGTTGCTGTGTTATTGCCAGTTGTTTTAACAGTTTGTTCAAAGAAAAATATTGCTCCTTCAAAACTACTAATTCCACTTTCTTACGCATCACAGTTTGGTGGAGTATGCACATTAATTGGTACTTCTACTAATTTATTAGTTAGCAGCATCTCTGCAGATGCTGGTTATGGAGCTTTTTCAATGTTTGAGCTCTCTAAGTTAGGGCTTATTATGTTAATAGCTGGGACTTTATATCTAGTAACTATAGGTCAATCTATACTTCCTAATCGAAAGGCACTTAGCTTCGTTGATGCTTATGAATTACGAGAATATGTGACTGAAATTCAAGTACATGACCAGTCTCCGTTAATTGGAAAAACTTTGAGAGAATCAAATTTTAGACAAAAATATGAAGCGGCAGTGCTTGAAATCATTAGAAATAAAGAAAAAATTTGGGGAGCATTAGATATCCCAATTGAACCTAATGATGTCTTAATTGTTCGAGGTAGCTTACCAAGCTTGATGAGATTAAAAGACTCTGTAGGTTTTGATATTCTGGCAGAGTTCAAACTACAAGATGAAGATCTAAAAGATGATGTAATCACAATGGTTGAAGTATTGTTAAGTGCTACTTCAACACTGATCGGAAAAACTTTAGCCGATATTGGGTTTCAGCAAAGGTACAATTGTATTGTTATAGCAGTTCGCAGAAAAGAAGAATTAATAAGAGAAAAATTAAGTGATATTGAATTACGCTTTGGTGATGAGTTATTGCTTCAAGGGCCTAAATTAAGCTTACAATCATTAAGAAATAATGAAAACTTTATTGTTCTACAAGAAATTGGTAAGCAGTTAACTAGAAATAAAAAAGCTCCAATTGCGATTTTTATTTTAATTACTGTAGTTATATTATCAGCTTGTGGCATTCTCCCAATTCTTCATGCAGCATTAATGGGCTCACTAATGATGATTTTTACTCGTTGTATCACAATGGAAGAGGCGCATGCTGCAATCAATTGGCAGGTAATTTTTTTACTGGCAGGAGTACTACCTCTTGGAATTGCACTTACAAAAACTGGAACTGCTCAATTTATTGTAGATTCAACTATTGATTTATTAGGTAACCAAGGACCTTACATTACACTTGCTGCAATTTATTTGATAACTGCTTTCTTAACAGAAATAATTAGCAATAATGCTACTGCTGTTTTAATGGCACCAATAGCAATTTCAACAGCAATAGGCTTAGGAATTAGCCCAAAACCATTATTGATTGCTGTTTGTTTTGCTGCTTCTACTAGTTTTTCAACTCCGGTAGGATACCAAACAAACACTATGGTTTATAATCCTGCAGGGTATAAATTTTCTGATTTTATTAAAGCAGGAGTTCCGTTAAACATCATTTTTTGTATTCTAGCAGTTATTTTTATTCCAGTATTTTGGAGTTTTTAAGCTTAGAGAATACTTATTTTTTTAAATTTTATCTCTTGGAAATTTAGTTACTGTAAACACTTCAACTCCAGAGGGAATTTTTTCTCTCCAAGGAAGTTCACTTATTTCAACTATGAAAGCAAAATTATTAAGCGATGCTCCAGCCTGAGTTAAGAGATTGTACGCAGCAATTGCGGTTCCACCAGTTGCAATTACATCGTCAAACAGTAAAACTTCCATTCCCTGTTTTATAGTTGAAACTTCAACTTCAAGAACATCACTTCCATATTCTAAATCATATTCAATACTAATTACTGGTGGAGGTAATTTCCCAGGTTTTCTAACGGGAATGAAAGGTAGTTTCATCGCATAAGATAATTGCGCTCCAAAAATCAATCCTCTGGCCTCAACTCCAGCAATTGCATCAATTTTCTTGTTTTTATAATAGTCTACAAAACATTCAATAACTGCCTGATTGACAAGTGGTTGATAAGTCACTGTTTTCAGCATATCTAAAAACTCAACGCCTTCTTTTGGCCAATCTTGAACAGTTATTAGATTTTCATGAAACAATTCAGCAGCTTTATTCTTTAAATTTTTTATAGAACTCATATTTTAAATATTAAGTCGAAAGAAAAATCTTATCAATCATAAAACTTGTTGTTTAAATAAAGTATAAAAAAAGTTACTTTAAACAAATGACTGATAAAGAAACACCACATCAAAAAAGAAAACGGCTTCGTAAGATAAGAACACGAGCAGAAGAGCGCTTTAAGAAAGATAGTCGTGCAAACATGTTTGCTGAAGCTGGCATCCATCAAAGTATAGTTGTTCTAGATAACTTAAAGCCGGATTAAAAAAATAGAAAAATTTTTAGATCTGCTGACGCTTTTGGTGTAAAAGAAGTACACTTAATTGGAATTAACTTTTTTGATCCTGGCCCCGCAGTTGGTTCTTTTAAATGGGTTCCAGCTAAATTTAAAAAAAGTTTTTCAGAAACTTATAGTGATCTAATTGAACAGGACTATACAATTTTTGCATTAGAGCCTGTTGGTGGAGAATTACTCACTGAAGTAACTTTACCAAGCAAAAGCGCTTTTATTCTTGGTCATGAACAATTTGGTTTGAGCTTTGATCCTAAAATGTTTCCTAAAGTAAAATTGATTACAATCCCTCAATTTGGAAAAGTTCAAAGCCTAAATGTGAGTGTGGCTGCATCCCTTGTTCTTTACGAATATTTAAAACAGCACATTTCTGGCAAAGAAATAATTAGTAATTTTCAAATTGATCAAAACGATGATAGATATAAAAAATTTATTTGATAGAAAATAAATATCTTAATCACCTTATGAGTGACTTGCTTTAAGTTTCTTCAATTTCACAATAAGATTTGGTTCTTCTTTCAGATTAGCAAGTGTTTCAAGATGTTCAAATATATAGTCCCAATTCAGTGCCCTTACACCCTGCCTAACTATAACTGATTCAATATCAAGCCAATCACGAGATCGATCTGCAAAAGACTTAAGAATTATCAAATCTTCAGCAGAGCATAGTTTTAGCTGGACAGTAGGTAAAACTTCAATCATTTGAGCTCTTTCAATTACAAGTTCTTCATAGGGTAGCCCAGAAAGAGCTATATCGAGGGGAATATTTTCTTGGCTTTTTAACAAAAGTACTCTATTTGTAATTGCAAACTCTTTTACATGATCTATTCTGCCTTCTATACGTCAAGCAAACTATTAATATATTTTTCTTCTCCACCAAAACCAGTTAACAAGCTAATATCTATATCTTGAGTAACTCTTGGCTCTCCCCAATGCTGAACGGAAATCCCCCCAATAATACAAAATTTCCAGTTTCTTTTCTCAAAAAACTTTTGTAAATCAAATGCTGTAGCAATTAATCTTTTCATTCAGTTTCAATAATCTTTGCTACTTTTGAAAAAATTTTTTGTTGCTCGACTAAGCCAGAAGTAGCTTTTTCCTTATAACTTCTCAAAGACCATTCATAAGCATCAGAAAGAGCCTCTATCGCCTGACCAGTAACCGTTGATTTTAATTCTTTTTTCCTAATTTCATCCAAGGCCGGACCAGCCGACTTCCATGCTTTAATCCATTTCTTTTCATTATCATTCATATTTTCATTATAGCATACATCTCATTGCTTTCACAGTGCAATAAAAAACATCATTAATTACAGAATAAGAAATACTTATTAATGAATTTTAATAAAGCCTTCTTTTGTAACAACTTTAACAGCTGCAGGTAAATTAAAGCGATTATCACCGCTTGCTGAATATACTCCTAGTGCGCCACTAAAATTATTAATACTAGATAAATACTTAGCCATTTTTATGGTATCAGCATTTGAATTTTTATACGCTTCAACAATTAAACTAACTGCGTCATATGAGTTTGGAGTACCCCAAGCTGGGAATTCATTATATTTATCATTAAAAAGTTTACTAAATTCTGGTGTTGGATTATCAGCATTTACGTACCAATTGCCATACAGCCCGTCTCCTGTTGCTTCGATCAAATGCTCATCTTCGAATAATTCAACTCCAATTAAAGGTATGTTGATTTTTAAAGCTTTAATTTGCTTAACAAGTGTCACCAGGTCTTCAGGAAATAAGCAGAGAATTAATGCGTCTAATTGCTCTTCTTTAACTTTTAAAAGAGCACTACTAAAGTCAGTTTGATTAGGTAAAAAGTATTTCTCAACTTTAAATAAATCTGAGACATTTTTCTTTTTAGCTTCTGAGTTAATTGCATTCACTACTGCAATAACCCCTTCTTGTTCAGTACCAAATAAACCAATTCGAGAATATCTTCGGCTAATCAGTTCTTTAATGAGTAGTTCAGCTTCTTTTTCAGGTGTAATCCAATGCGTAAATGAAAAAGTTCTGTTTTTAACAACGTTAAAATCAGATGCGCCTATGGCTATCATTACAATTTTATTTCTCTCAGCAATTGGGGCAATCACATTTCCAATCGCAGAGCCAACAACTAATAAGGCATTTACCTTTTTTAAACTTATAAATCGCTGAGCGATACTAATTGATTTTGGAGCATCCCAATTATCGTCCTCAACAAATAAATCTATTTCAACTCCATTTTCTTTTGCTTTTGTAACAGAAAGCTCAGTACCTTTTTTTACGTACTGTCCAAGTGCAGAGCCAGTCCCCGTAAGCGGAGCAATTAAACCAATCTTTAAAGACTCTGCATTGGCTGCACCTATGCAGAAAAAAATGAGAACTATTTGAAAAAGTAAGTTGCGCATAGATTTAAATATAACTCATGAATAAAATTTTTACTATAAAAAATGCTTAATTATCAGGCGCAGACCCAGTATTGTAACTAGACTTTTAAACACAGGTCTAAATAAATGTTCTGAAACTTTTACTCTTAAAAGCGTGCCAATCCAAGAACCTAAGATGGCAGCAATTGCAACTATAATTGCAAAATAAAAATGTGTAAGTTTAAATAAACCAAGAATTCCATACACAAAAATTTTGAAAAGATGAGTTAGAGTGGCAAATGATGCCAAGGTAATTACTAGTTCATCTTTATCAAGTTTCTGGTGAAATAAAAATGCAGAAGCCACTAAGCCTGCTACACCAACAAACAAAGCTAAAAAAACTTGAACAAAACCAAGTATTGGAATCAAGTATTTTGAACTATGCAGTTTGGGGAGCGGAAACCATGCAATAATTAAAATAAAAACTCCAAGGATTAGCGGCAGGATTTCAAAAGGGAAATATAAAACACAAGGAGCGCCAACAATACAGCCAATAATAGCTCCAATTAAGTATTGGCGTATCAAATCAAATCTTAGATGTTTTAGACCAAAAAGAACTCTTGAAGAATTACTTGCAAGCTGAACAAGCCCATGAATTGGGATTAAAGCTGAAAGCGGCACAAATCCAGGCATAAGCGAGATGAGAATTACGCCCCCTCCCATGCCAAAAACCGCAGCAAAGGCTGATGTAAGAATACTTAAAAGTGAAAGTATGATTAGATCTGTGCTAATAATCTTAACCTATCTTGCTCGCGGCAAAGTAAAAGATTTGACTGCTAAAAAAGAAAATTGACTAGAGCTCGTATTTTTTAACTAGCTCACGGTCTGCCTCTACCATGATTTTTACCAAATCTTCTAAAGAAGTAGCAGCCTGCCAGCCAAGTTTTTCTTTAGCTTTAGTACAATTACCGCGTAAATACTTAAGATCTGACGGGCGTTGAAACCTTGGATCAATTCCAACTAAATCTGACCAATCATTAATCCCAACAACTTTAAAAGCTCCATCTAAAAAATCTTTAATCGTAACATTTCGTCCAGTCGCAATTACATATTCATCAGGCTGATCTTGCTGCATCATCATCCACATTGCTTCAACATAGTCTTTAGCATAGCCCCAGTCACGTGATGAATCTAAATTACCAAGTTTAAACCTACCTTCTTGAACTAAAGGATCTTTTGCTTCACTACCCATTTTTGATTGCTTAACACCTTCTGCAATACATGCCACAGCGTAAGTAATTTTTCGTGTAACAAATTCAATCCCTCTTCGAGGCGACTCGTGATTAAATAAAATTCCAGAGCACGTAAACATGTCGTAAGATTCACGGTAATTTATTGCCATTTTATGAGCATAAACTTTTGCAATTGCATAAGGGCTAGTAGCAAAAAGCCTAGAGTCTTCATCGAGATATTCTTGCGGATTATTTCCATACATTTCACTTGAAGAAGCTTGATAAAATCTAGCATTTGGGCAGTTGTTTCTAACTGCTTCCATTACTCTTACAGCACCCAAGCCAGTTATATCACCAGTAAGAATCGGCTCTTGCCAACTAACTTTGACAAATGATTGAGCTGCAAGATTATAAACTTCATCAGGCTTAAAATCTTTTACAATCCTATCAAGAGATCCCTGATCGCTTAAATCTCCATCATATAGTTTTATATCTGCTAAAATATTTTCAATATTTCTAGTGTTAGGAACACTTAGCCTACGAGCAATTCCTGCAACCTCATATCCTTTAGATAACAAAAACTCCGCCAAATACGAACCATCTTGGCCAGTAATTCCTGTAATTAAAGCCTTAGCCATTTAACTTTCTCCAATACTTTAGCTTAGGCTTTCTATATGAAAGCCTGTAGATATTTTTTATTTTGTTAATGTTTAAGCAACTTCTTCAACACTATCAGTGTCAATGTTTTCTGCTTCGCCAGTAACATCTGGCCATAAGCATACGACATTCTCTTCAGCAATTGAATGCACACCCAATTCATCACCAAAGCGCTGGAAGCCATAGCGCACGGCTCCACCATTGTCTCTTAATAAGTCTCGACATGCTTTTTCATTACCACTGAACCAAAGTTGCTGATACTTCTCCAAAAGCGAAGTGTCATCTAAAAGTTCTCTATCGATCATCGCTAAACAACGGGTATCAATAAAAACTCTTCCACCTGTCTCTTGAGCATCTGCGGTTAGATTATCAGTTGTTGGTCTATCACCATTTGGATGAATAACTATTGTATATGCAAATGGATCTCTTTGAATTCTATAAGTGCCTGGTTCTAAATTAACAACACAACCACCATAGTCCTTAACCACTTGATCTTTTGCATCAGGCTCTGCATCAATTAAAGCAACAACCCTTTCATAAAACTGAGGGTTTGCTAGCATAAACTGATCAATTAAAACTAAGTTACCGCTTTCTACAGCAATTCTCTCTCTTCTATTTCCACTGTCAGAAGATCGATGTGGGGATCTTGGTCCTCCTCTCCCTCCATGTCTTCCTCTTCCATAACTTCCGCCGCGACCACGGCCACCGCCGCCGCCGCCGAATCTTCCACGGCCTCTACCGCCGCCGCCACCATGTCTTCCACGGCCTCTACCGCCGCCGCCATGTCTTCCGCGACCACGACCACCGCCACGCGAGTTACCACCTCGACCACTACCGTACATATCAATCTCCTAATTTTTTTCTTGAAGCATTCAGATATTTATTTCTTAAAAAATCATCTAGGTATTTTCTAGGTGAATGATTTTGTTTTCTAAATCACCACAAAAATTGCTTCTGTTAAATAAGCTTAAAAAAGTTTCAGGATTTTACAGCTACAACTGTTTCGCCCTGGTAAATTTAATTTTCAATCTTTATAGATGAAATCCACAGTAATGCTTAAAAGCTACAGCAAAATTATTTGAGCATAAAGCTCAATAGTGCATATGCCTAAGTAATGAGCCCTACCCAATAGAGTTGCCCCTGTGGAGAGCACCAATACTACAAATTTATTCAATAATTTGAAAGCGCTAGATTAAAAAAATAATTGGGCTTTTCAGCCAGTTAAGCATGTAAAGTATGAGCCTCTGCTGACCGATACTACAATTGCAAAAATTCTGTGTGGTAACGGGAAATGTATAGTGACAGCATAAATTCTAAAATTATTGAATTAAATCAAGAGGTTGAGCTTGAAGAAGGGGTTTGTTTTGACCCTGAAAGAATTAGCCTCGAGGGTATTTATAAAGACGAGCTTTCTGCTTACCGTGCAAAACGGGTTTGGATAGAAGTTCTTGAATCTATCTTTTTATTAGACAATAAGCATGATCTAAGTTTTATAACAGGCGAATATTGCGGCGATAGGTACTTTTTAAGCTGCCAATTTGTAACAGCTTGCGCCCGCTATGCATTTTGGAGACTAACAAATCAGCAGTCACCAGAAGCACAATATATGATAGAAACTGCCCATATTCCGGACTGTGAAATGCGGCAAGATGATTTTCTTTATGCTCCGGATTTGCGACCTATATGTAACACACCTGAAATATTACTAAGTCAAATTGAAGAGGTAACAAGCATAAATAGGTTCTGGTCAAAATTGTTTAGAAAACTCTTTCGATAAATTCGATAAAGTTTACAATATCAACATGCCGCGAAAAAATGCAGATGGTAAATATATTATTCCTGCTGGTGAGATTGGTTCTTACACAGTCTGTCCTGAGTCTTGGCGTTTAAGTTCAGTTGAAAAAAAACTTTCTTCTAAAGCAGCAGCTACAAAAGCTGGCGTAAAAATGCATAAGAACTGGGCAAAAACTTTTGAAGAGGCAGCCGACTTAACACTTCATTTACGTGTTCTCTTATATTTAGTTGCTGCTGCCATACTTGGATTTATTTTTATCTTTTGAATTAAATGAAAACAACTGCTCAAGAGTTTGTAATTGATCTTATCTATGATTTAAGTAGAGCAGATTCTCAACTTGTATATTTATTGATAATTTTAGTTTGCGCAGCAATTGTTATTGATGCCGTAAGCCTTGCGATAAGACATAAAGAAAAAGAAAGTGGTGTAAAAAAAGCCGCTTCTGCATTAGGTATTGATGGCAGCAGTTTACTTCCAGTTCAAAACTATATTTCAGATGCGCAAGGATTAGCAGGTAGACCTGACGCGATTTTAAAAGAAAAAGGGGAGTTTATACCTGTAGAATACAAGCCTCTAGCGAAAAAAATAAGAGATCGTTATGTTGCCCAACTACTGGTCTACATGAGATTGATTGAGGAATTCGAAAGAAAGAGACCCCCATATGGGTATTTAATTCTTGGCAAAAATAAACGCAGAGTTAAGATTGAAAATACAGAAGAGAAACAACTTTGGTTGCAGGAAATTTTAGATGACATGCGTTCACATTTAGAAAAAAATACTCCTGTAAAAGCATTGCCACATCCAATTAAGTGCCGTAAATGCACAGTTCAAGAATACTGTGAATTTTCACAAGCAAACAATTTTCAGACAAATAAAAAATAGCAATAGTGTATATAGTCCATTAAACCTAACGTCGCTGACTATATTTATTCTCTACTATCTAGCCATTGGCAGTTCTAGTTGGTATTGAGAAATGTCAAAAAAGTTTGCTAAGGTTTGCATTTCTGCATGAACTTCCTCAGGCCAAGTTTTAGGTTCGGGCCTAAGCATGGCAACGTCTTCAACAATAAATTCACACAGGACAGACTCGTTTGTTTTACAATTTGTTATTCTAACTGCTCTTGCACTTGGTTCCCAAGAGAATACAGCGGGATTTACTTGATGCTTTACAGCTTCCACAGCAAAAGAGCGGCTAATAAAATCTTGCCCACCCGCAATAAAAGTAAGTTTTGGTGAGTTATGATTAAAATATCTTCTTGAAGCTATTAGCATTCGTGAGACACTTAAAAGTAGCCTACGTACCATAGTTTCGTGGCTAATATTATTCATATCAGGGATAATCATCCCAAATCGAGATGTAAAAGACTCTTTTGCAAGTTCAAAAAGATTTAGGCCTTTAACCTCTAACTGTAAAAGCCTTTCAGCTTTTTGTTTTTCTATCCAGCGTTTAGTTTCTCTAACCTCGGTTGGAAAAAGATATTTAGATAATTCATCAATTTCAGAATCAGCCCATTCTGCCAAGCGTTTTTGCTCACCTAAACATGCCAAACATGGAACAACACTTTGCTTCCAAGTCTTATCAACATCAGTTTCAAGAATCGAAAAAATACCATTGTTAGTTACTAACTTTGGCAAATAACCAATATCTCTAAGATATCTACTAAACAGAAACAAAGTTCCTGCTTCAGGGCTATACGATGCTTGTGGTGCAAAAATACTTATTTTCATAATGCTAATACCGATACCGGCCTCTTAGTGTTTGCTTCTCGATACAACGCAAAAATTGCTGTTTCTTGTTCCTCTTCAGGATCAAGATAAACTCCTCCAACATTACTCTTCCCCCAGCTCAAATTTAAAGCAGTTTGATCAGTAAAGAAATCTCCATTTACTGATATCTCCTGAACACTTAGAGGTGCAAGTTCTGGGATAGAAATGTTTTTTCTTAAAGTTTCAAAAGTACTTTCTTGAGACTGATCTGGGGAAAATGAATTCTCAGTTTGTGAGTAATTAATAGTAAATAAATTTGGCGTGAAGCTATCACGATCAGCGTTTACTGCAATTAAAGATGAAGAAAATTTCTCATCAGAAATTAAGGCTCCTGCTGCTGTACTTTTTCTAGGCTCTAATAAATCAGCTAAATTTTTTGCCTTAAATTTGGTTGAGCCATTTTGCGTTACAAGTTCAATCAAGCAAATTGAAGTTGATAAATCTATTCTTGGTTGGTGAGTACTTAATTCTATCTTGAGGCCTGCAATATTTGTTTCTGATTTTTCAAAATGCGGAAAAACATCGTCAATTCTTATACCATCAGGTTGTGCAATTTTTAGCCCATCAATTTTTACAGTCTTCTTACCAATATCACTGCCAAATAAAGTCAAGTTGCAAGTTACATTATATGGTGCCCCTATCCCACCAGAAGAAGGAAAAAAATGTACAAAAGTTTTAGTGACTGGAGATGAAACGCAAAAACCTAACCAAGCAAAGTTTCCCATTACTAGTTCATCCCTACATATGTGTTAATTCCAGACTCGCCTCTACTTTCTTCAAAACAAGTTACACCCATAACAGTATCACCAACAGCAGAAAGCCTGACGTAAGCAGGTAAGGCTCTTTCTCGAGAAAAAAACTGAGGAAACTCAACTTCAGTATTTATTAGCACAGCACCTAATGGTGGCACTTCGTGAACTACCTCAGGAGATCTTTTATCTGCTATTAATTTACAACGAAATTTACCAATAGTTTTAGAATGATTAATTACACTAATAAAAGTTCTTTTATTTGGGGCGAAAAGCATTGGGAAGCAAGATGCATTTGTCTTAGACAACAGAGAAGGTTCGCTTAAAATCATCGGAACATTTCCATTTAGACCTGCCCGAATTGTGAAAGAAGCCCCAACATCATTTGTAATAAATAAATGAGCATGTTTAATCCCATTATGAATTTTACAGGCTTCCATAAAGTTTGCTAATTCTAAAAAGCCAATTTGATTTACCAGAAACTCAACCTTAGCTTCATTAAATAAATAACCATCAGGGTCATAGAACTTAAGCACAGCTGCTACGTGGCTTTTATCAAAATTTTTTGGAGGGATGCAAAATAGAGTAGTTGAAAATAAAGGGCCATTGGTCACCCAAAAATGGTGTTCATCTCCTGTGATGTCTGAAATTTCACAGATATTTTCTGCAAGCATAGCCCTACTTGTCCCCTAACGAGTTTTAAGTGATTTAAACCTACACTAGGTTAACAAAAAGTCAACAAAATTGACCAGTCCTGATGTGAAAAAATACCATGTTTTTTTGAGAATATTTAGGAAAATTAACTAAAAATGCCAAAATTGTTGAAAAAACAAAAGAGAGTATAAAATCACCCTAAACTTATTTATAATTTACCCCGAATAATTAACTGTTGGCAGATTTACTAGGCACAACCCATGCTATTTTTAATAAAGCTCAAGTAGTGTTCAGATTTCTTTAATGTCAACCACTAGTTATCTTTAAAATTGGCACAGGCTCCTAATAATGGTCAAAGAAAATGAAAAAAAGAAGTCTGATAGACTTAAGCGCTATGAAGTGCAAGACCGCCGGCAAACAATTATAAACTATCTTGCGATCGGAACTTGTGGAGTTTTTATAGTATTAACCATATTACTTGCATTAACTGGAAACTTTTATGCTGCACTGAATGTAATTGGTATTGAGGCTGCTGAAACAGCTGGGGTTTACATAGATTGCAGTCAGAAAAAAAATAAAGACAATAAGTACTGTCAAACTACAGAGGAACTATCTCAATCTGACAGGGACTGGAGATCTTTAAGAAATAGTAACTCCCGAACTCCTAATTCTCAAAAACGCGAGAAACCCCGTGGCGGAGCTTTCTCACTATATCAATAAGTAAAAATTTATTGTTAAAAAATGGGAGCTAATAACTAGCTCCCAAACAAATTATAAAAATAATCTTGATACGTTAATCGCTGTAAGATCGAATTTATTTACTAAAGTCTATTTTATTCTCTTGGTAAGAATCCTTTTACGAAGCTTTCTAGAAGATCTCCTACTTAGCAAATATCCACAACGGATTGCTCGGATCATTTGCATAGAATAATCTTCCAAAGCGCCTTCACCTGTTTCCCCACCAAAAGATAAATCTCTACTTTCATCTACATAACCTACTCTTCCTGCACCTGGTGCTCTTCTAAATAGATCACGTAAATCTCCAACAGAGATAGGGTAAAGTGCTGCTGCTGAATGTTGACTCATGTAAGCAAACTCCATTTTGTTACAAACGGAAGTATCTCATACTCAATGAGGCCTCTGTTAACAGAAACCACTGTTTTAAAACGTCTATTCTGTTGAAAACTTAAAAACCTGAGTTCGGTTTAAAAAGCGTAGCGAGAAATGCAAGATGCTGAGAGATTTGTAAGAAAAAAAATTGCTGTGAAGGCGTAGCAGAGCTACATCAAACAGCAATTTTTATCTGGATAAAGCCCCGACTTGCTTTTTCTTTCAAATCTGAAGAGAAGCCCTAAAAATCTACTTAGTAATTTTAGGTTCTACAGCTTTTTGAGGGGCAGCTACAGCTTGTGGTGCAGGCATAAACATTTCTTCACGATCATACATAGATCCATACGGTCCCCAAATTGGCATTGGATACTGCTGCATTCCCAAATGTTTGACAGGGATACGTTCTAAAGTAGCTGGATAAGAACCACCTCTTAACAACTTTGCAAGCTCTTTTGTTTTTGTCATCTCAACCGAACCAGCAGATAATACAATTGAGGTAGCAGGGTCTAATAATCTGGCATTAACATAAACTCGATCAGGCGATACTACATAAGTTCCAGCAACAATTCCTCCAAGATCTCTTTCACGTCTAATTGCAGCTACATCTCTTGAAAGTGCAAACTCACCAGTTGTTGACATGAATTGAAGAGCATCAGCATGCCTTAGCTCAACAATATCAAATCCACGCATTGCTAGTTCACTCATAACTTGTTCAGCATACATTCTTCCAAATGTTGAAGTTGTAGTAAGATCATCAACGTTAACAAAAGTTGTAACACCAATTGGTCCTGGGTTAGTTCCACGGTAATAGTTATCAATTTGAGCTACGATATAAGCAGTTTTAAATCTCCCTACTGTGTGCTCGCTATCATCTTCACTAACAAATGGGTTATATATTGGGCCGTCGCTATAACGCTTGTTACACCCAGTAACCAGAATGGAACAAATTACTAATGCCAACATGATTGCGAACTGGCATAATTGTTGAAAATTAGATCTTCCTGATTTGTTATTATTGTAGCGCATTTTTAATATCTCATTATTTTAGGGCACTTACATGCAATGCCATTATTTTAAACACACACTTTACGCCATTATTTTGACGCTAGCGTCAGCCGCAACTTTCCTTAGTTGCTCAACAATAGGCAAACAAATAGATGCCTACTATCCGGAGGAATGCAAAACCCATGCTTATATGCAAAACGAACTGCCTTTTTATATAAGTCGCAGATTTCACAACAAATCTCCTGTTCGCATGGCAATTATCCCATTTGCTAGCCCGGTAAATGTTGCCGGTAGTAGCGATGAAATGCCTGGTCTTGGGATGGATTTAGTAAGACAGTTGCATGGTGAATTTCTACGTAGCGGCGAAGTGCCAATTGTTGAAATTTTTAATCGTAAAGACTGGCCAGGAAAAAAAGAAGATTTCTATTCAGGCAACTACGGTGCCTTAAGAATGGCCCGAGATGCCGATTATGATCTTGTAATGGTTGGCAATATTAATCCAATGAACGGTTTAGATAACTTAAGCGTTGAAACACGAATCATGGAAGCTGAATCAGGAATTTCAATTTGGTATGGTCAATCTACTATTGACTCCCCAAGAGATTTACATAATGAGCTTAAATCTGACATCTGGCTGGAAAAACGTCGTCCAGATCGACTCCCAATTAAAACAATGACAAATAAGCTTGCCCGTTGCATTGCTGATGGGGTAATGAACGCTGAAACAGTTCCAGAGGAACAGTATAATGGATCTATCCTTCCAAGCTCACCTTGGGCATGGTGGTAAAAAAGGTTTATAGAGAGTTGGCAAAATTAGCATTATACTCTGCTATAATCTGTTTATAAATTTCTATTAAATTTCCCATTGATTTTAAATCAACCCACTCTTCTGCTGTGTGACATGCTCCACCTCTAGGGCCTAAAGAAATAACAGGTATTTTTAATCTATTAGCAAATACATTCTCATCTGCTACAGAACCACAATAAAAACTTTCTATTTCTTGAGGAATAAAAATTGAGTTTTGTAATATATTAATAATCGGTTCTTCTAGATCAATTTGATAGCTTTCTGAATAGGGAGTTTTTCTAGGTTTTAGTTTTAACTCTATTTCGGCACCGATTTCTTTAGCAGTATTGATTATTTTCTCTGCAACAGCCTCGCTACTATCTAGAGGAGTACTAAGAATTGTACATCTAATATTACATTCGGTTGGCAATGATAATCCATTTGCCTCTGCATTTATTGCTTCAACTATAATGTCTGTTGAACCTAAAAACTCATGAGAGTCAAAAGTAATTTTAGATAATTCAGTTATAAGCCTTGATGCAGCCTCAATTGCGTTCACACCTTTATCGCGATCAGCAGCATGAGCTGATTTACCAAAAACTTTTAAATCAAAAACAATTCTACCCTTTCTGCCAAAAATTAAATTAACTGATTGTGCATTCTTACTATACTGTCCACTTTCCGCAGCAATAAGAAAATTTATATCTGAAAGTAAACCCGAGTCGACAAGATCATTTGCTCCTTCAGAAATATTTTCTTCATCTACCCCTAAAATAATTTTAATCGCTTGATTTTCTTTGACTGCCCATTTAGCTGCCTCAAGGATGCAAACTAGACCTCCTTTCATATCACTTGCACCTAAACCTTTTGCCAAGCCATCTTTAATGATTAAGTTAAAGGGGTTTGTTTTAAAATTAGGATCTGGCGGCACAGTGTCTAGATGACTGTAAAAGGCCAGGTATTTATCTGCTTTGCCAATAGTAGCAATTAAGTTTATTCTATCTTTACCAGTTACAATCTCCTTAAGCTTAAAACCTAAATCTGTAAGATAAGAGAACATAAATTTTGAAAGCTCATGTTCAGCAGGACATACGGAATTAATTGAAATAATTTTTTTAAACAAATCGAGCATAGTCATTAAATTAAGCTTGGCTAAAAGGATTTTCAATTCCCTCTTAAAAAATATAATTATTTCAATAAGTTAAAAATTGACTCAGATTTTTATCTGCAGTTGCCGAGAAAAAGTAAGGAAGAAAATTTTTAACTGGGGAACAAAGATGTCACTAAGAAAACTAGTATTTTTCAGTCTTGTTTTATTATCAACAAATGCATTTTGTGAAGAAAATGGTTTAGACCCTTGGTCTATTTGGAGCAAAGATAATGATACAAATCCAAAAATAGAAACTCCTGAAAAAATTAGTCCTGAAACTTATTCTGAACCTGATTCACAAATTATTGAACCTTTAGCACCAGAAAAAGAAGATGGCTTGTTAGCTGAAAAAAATGAAGCTGATCTAAGTGGTCATACAATAGATGAGGTAGGAAGCTGTATTGGTACTATTCTAGATGTAAGTTCTGGTTCAAACGAAGGAGCTCAGTTAGTTGCTGATCTGAGTAGCAACAGTTGTGTTACTGCTGTTTTAACATTCACACCGAACGGATCTGCTGACGGTTCGAAAGTTCATGAGACATCGCCTTTTCCAAAAAATAAAGTTACTCAAGAAAAATCTGATGCTGTTATGAGCATTGTTGATGCTCTTCGTTCTGCGGGGTCTCTAACAAATTATCAAGGCAACAACTCTACAGGTAATCCGTGTTGGCCAAGCAAAGATTGCGCGGAATGTAAGCCTTATGCAATTCTTGCTGGAAAAAGTCCTAATACTAATGTAAACATTACAAATAGTGGTAGTATCCAGCAAAAATATTCATATTCCGTTGGCTCTCAAAAAACCACACTAAACGTTCTTTGCTCTTGTTTTTAGAGATTTTAAAAACAGAAATTAGGCAATATTGATTAGGTTTTGACATTTAGAACCAGTTCCTAACTTCAGTTTGTCGCAATACTATCACTTTTAAAGGATTTTGCTGCCTATTGGCGCACTTAACTAGAACTGCTAGCCTATACCAGGCACAATACAAACTTCACAGAACATTAATGCAGTCAGTAAGAGATCATATCATAACTAAGCTTTTAATCAGGATGATTCCTTGGCTTATTACTTTTGCCGCTATTTACTTTGCTTTTAGAGATGTTGATTGGCAAGTTTTTTTTGGAAATTTAAAAACAGCAAATTTGTTGTATATATTATGTGCCATAGTACTTACTATAATTTCTTACTTTCTAAGATCTTATAGATGGGTTTTTCTTTTTCCAAAACAAAATATAAGCTTTTATGATTCAGCCAAGGTTCTTTTTCTTGGTTTTTTTATGAATAATATTCTTCCTGCAAGAACCGGGGAACTTGTACGTGCTCATTTTGGTGCCAAAGTTACAAAAAACAAAAGGACTCATGTGCTAGGAACTATCGCAAGCGAACGTCTTGCTGATGGTCTTACTATTAGTGTTTTATTTACGCTTTTTGGTTTTCATTTAGGTAGCTCTAAAGATTTAGATGCTATGCTTTATATTTCTATCTTCTTTGCAGTGATTGTTACTGCGGTATTAATTGTTTTAGCATTTAGAAATCAAGTTTTTTCCTTAATAGAAGTTTTAGCCAGTAAAACGAATAGAAAAGTCGGTCACTATGCAAGCGATAGGATTAAGACTTTTATAGATTCCTTAAGTCCCCTTTGTTCATTTAGAACTGCTCCTCGCATTGCTATTTGGTCATTATCTATTTGGATAATAGAATTATTTGTATATTGGTTTGTATCACATGCCTTTTCTGCGCAACTTGAGTTATCAATGTGCGTTCTTTTTTTGGCAGCAGTTAATTTTAGTTCATTAATCCCTGCCGCGCCGGGTGGTATTGGTGTTATTGAAGCTGTTGCTTCTGCTGTATTAGTTTCAGCAGGTGTTGATAAAGAACTAGCTTTACCAATGGTAATGGTTCAGCACATTATTCAAATAATAGTTGTAGGCATCCCTGGTGCATGGGTAATGTCACAGTGGAAAATTAGCAAAAATGAAATCGAGGAAGCTTCTGATGCTTAATCCTCAGCCAGAGATTTCTGTGATTATACCAGCCTATAATGAAGAAAATAGAATTAAACCTACCCTAGATTCTTATAATGCTTATCTAAAGCAGAACTACAATAAGTATCAGATTATAGTCATCAGTGATGGCAGTACGGATAAAACTTGTGAGATTGTAAATAACTTCTCAAAAGAAGAAGATTCAATTCAATTAGTTGATTTAGTATTCAACCGAGGTAAAGGCTTTGCAGTTAGAACAGGTATGCTGCACGGCAAAGGTAAGCGATTAATATTTGCAGACGCCGACGGGGCAAGCCCAATAGAAGAATTAGCTAGATTAGAACAAGCAATTAATGAAGGAGCTGATGTAGCAATTGGTTCCAGAGCTAAAATTAGTAAAGAAACTAAAATAAAAACAGCATTACATCGTAAAGTAATTGGTAGAATTTTTAATGGCCTTGTTAATTTTTTGGCAGTGCCACATATAGAAGATACTCAATGCGGCTTTAAACTATTTACAAATGAAGCTTGTAAGCTTGTTTTCTCTAAACAACTCTCTACAGGTTTTAGTTTTGATGTAGAAATCTTGATGATTGCTCAGAGAACAGGCTTAAAAATATCTGAAGTACCAATTAACTGGGTGAACGTGCCTGGGTCTAAGGTAAATTTGGTTACAGACTCGATTAAAATGTTTATCGACATCATTAAATTTCGCTATTGGCACCACAATTTAAACCCTGAGAACTTAAAAAACATATAATTCTATAATTTTTTCCTCTCATAACCCCTTGTAAATACTCTGTTTTTTAAGATTTACAACATTGATACAAGCTTTTTACTCTCTCGTGACAACTGACTTTTAAAAACATGAGAAAACATTTTCACGCTTCAGATTGAAGCAGGTTTTAATTTTATTTTTTGGTTTTGAGGAGAATGGTTATGAGTAAGGTTAAAAAATTAGACCCAAGTGATCTTGAGTTAGTTGAGCAGTTCAAAAATGGTTCAATCGAGGCTTTTGAAGAAATCGTAACAAGATATCAGTCAAAAGCTTACAATCTAGCAATGAAATTTACACGAAATCAAGAAGACGCTGAAGAAGTTTTGCAAGATGTCTTCTCTACTCTATTTAGAAAAATAGAAG
>JAGRAS010000300.1 GCA_020434465.1 Bdellovibrionales bacterium
AACTGTTGCTACGACTTCGGGTCTGAAATCATCATCTTTTAATCTCTCATCTGCAGAAAGAATTTCTTTAACTAAATATGGATGAAGCAATTTACCACCATTTACAAGTGCTGCCATAGCTCTAGTTAATTGCACTGGAGTTGCAGTTAAAGCACCTTGACCAATTGCGACTGACAATGTCTCTCCTGGGTACCATTTTTGATCTTCTTTTCTTTTAAAATGAGTTCGTTTCCATTCTGTTGATGGCACTATCCCTCGGCTTTCATTTGCAACTTGAAGTCCAGTAGGTTTACCAAGGCCAAACATGCTTGCATACTGATGTATACGATCAATGCCCAAACGCTGGCCAAGGATATAAAAATAAACATCGCAAGACATAGTTAAGGCTTGTTCTAAGTTTACACTACCATGACCTCCACGTTTCCAGCATCTATAGTTTCTGGATCCAAAATGATAATATCCAGGGCAGCTTGTTCTTGTTGATGGATCAATAACTCCTTCAGCAAGTCCGGCAACAGCCATTATAGCTTTAAAAACAGACCCGGGAGGATATGAGCCTTGTAAAGCTCGGTTATTTAGAATCTTCTCTGGTCCAGATACTAAATCTAGCCATTCACTACTTGTAACTTCTCCAATAAATAAGTTGGGATCAAATGCAGGCCGTGAAACCAAAGCAAGTATTTCTCCTGTATTTGCATCCATTGCAACTATAGCACCTTTTTTTCCTTCAAGTGCTTTATCTGCAGCAAGCTGCACATCTAAATCAATCGTCAGCTTTATATTATTGCCAGGAAGCTCTTCATCGAAGGAAGTTTCTCCTGTTTTCATTCCAGCAGCATTAACAATAACTCCTCTTACTCCACGAACCCCTTGAAGATACTTCTCCCAAACCTTTTCAATTCCATATTGCCCTACTAAATCACCCTGCCGATAACCAGAGTAAGCGGGCAAATCAAGCTGTTGTTTGTTTATTTCACGTATATAACCAATTAAGTGTGCTGCTGTTTCATCATATAAATAATCTCTAGCAGGGCTTACATTTACAATCACTCCCGGCAGTCTAAACCTTTGCGCTGAGACTTTAGCAACTATATCTCTTGATACATCTTTAAGAATTAACTGTGGTTCGAAACGCCGCCTTTTCTTTTGAAATTTCAATTCATCAATCAGCTCTTTTGGATCTCGATCGACTATTTCAGCTAAAATTCTAACTGTATTTTCTGGGTTAGGAGAGTCTTCGCGAATTAACTCAATATTAAATGAAGGTCTGTTTTGCACAATAACCTTCCCATTACGATCTAAAATATGGCCTCGAGGCGGTGGAACAAAAATTCTTCTTCTACGATTATTTTCTGATCTGTTTGTAAAATAGTCTCCACGTACAACTTGCAAATACCAAAGTCTTAAAAAGATACAAAAGAAAAGGGAAAAACAAACAACAAGTGAAATACGAATTCGAATTTGAATATTAACAGGGATTTTCTCGAATAAAGCCACTTAACTATACCAAACTTGATGAAAACTTTCCCCCACGTTTTTTATCTTGATGTGGAAGAATTGCCTTAAGCATGACATATACAATCGGTGCAACTAAGGCAGATAAAACAGATTCTAATAATAATGGCCAGAACGAAATAACACCAGCTGGCTGGAATTCATATACCATGCCTGCATAAACTAATGCAGTAATAATATTTGCAGCAGCAACAGCTAGCGAAACAGCAAAAGGAGACTCAACAAAAACATGTTGTGACATTGCTGCAATTACAGAAAAGCCAATAACAAAAGCTCCAGCCCAAGGCCCTAAAAGTTGTGCTGAACAAAGATCAAGTTCAAATCCTAAAAGAAATGCTAAGATCACTCCAGCAACAGAAATTCTTTCAAACCCTAAATAAACAACAAGCATCACTAAAAAGTTTGGAGAGATCATTGTGGGGGAAATAAATTTCAGCAGGGTTCCTTGAATAAAAATTGCTACAAATCCCAAAAATAGAAATATAATGCTATGTCGTAAGGAAATCATTCTTTAGCATCCTTTAGAATAGTTTCTTCTTCAAAACTTTCAACTTGAACAGGCGTCGTAACAACTAAAACTGTTTCTAATCTAGAAAAATCAACAGCAGGTTTAACATTTATATCATAAAATAGGCTATTTTCTCTATTATTTGCTTGAGAAACCACACCAATAAACATGCCTTTTGGAAATATAGTATCCATGCCTGAGGTGATAACTCGATCGCCAATTTTGACATTAGCATCAGAGGATACATATATGAAACGTAAATAGTCATCAGCACCTTCAACTATTCCTCTTGTTCTCGAATCTTGAATAATCGCGTCAATCCCACTTGTGTGATCATTTATCAATAGAACTTGTGATGATGTTGCACCAGCAGCAGATATTTGCCCGACAACTCCACTCCCTACCAAAACTGGCATCCCACGCGCAACACCCTGCAAAGCGCCTTTATTAAGAGTCAAAGATCTTACCCAAGTAGAAGGAGAATACCCAATTACATCAGCAGCTATACCAACCAGGTTGGTTTTCTCAGTCACTCCCAAGAGTTCTTTTAATCTTAAATTTTCACTGTAAAGTTCTTTAAGTTTTGAGTTCTCAGCCTCTAGAACT
>JAGRAS010000301.1 GCA_020434465.1 Bdellovibrionales bacterium
TGCAAAGAAAAACTCCCATAAAAAAGATATTTGAGTGCTTAAGAAATTTAAATATTTAAAGCCAAACAACAGACCTAAATTAAGTATACAGCTTAATATTAAAAACCTTTTCTTTTTTAGTTTTGAATTGTTTTCAGATATTTTAATCGCAGTGAAATAATCAACTAATGTTGAAAAAATAATTAAGACTAAATAATCAAGCCTCCATGCCGCATAAAAGAAATAACTAGCAATTAGCAGAAGAAGAGACCTAAATTTATGAGGGGTAAGAAAAAAAATGCAAACTACTAACGTAAAAAAAATAATGAATTGTGGTGATTGAAAAAGCATTTGATGCTAATTTAAAACGGATTGAGTAAATATGAAATTCCTTATTTTTTTCCAAATGTCTAGATTAATGGACAATTATAATCATAACGGATAAGATGCCATTTGTGCATCTACTGAGTGAAATATGTTAGACCAGCTAAAAAAAGATTTTGATGAGAATAAAGCTAGATATTTTGATGAGCTGGCTGAATTTTTAGCTTTTAAAAGTATTAGTGCCGATTCAAATTATAAAGATGAAGTTAGAAATTGTATTAAGTGGCTGGAGTCCCATGTAGCTAAGTTAGATTTTACTACTGAAATTAAGGAAACTAATAAACACCCTATACTTTTTGCACAGAGAATAGTTTCTTCAGATGTCCCGACACTTTTGTTTTATGGTCACTATGATGTGCAACCACCTGATCCTATCGAGGAATGGGATTCAGATCCATTTAAGATGGAGATTAGAAATAATAGAATTTACTCACGTGGTGCTCAGGATGATAAAGGGCAAGTTTTTTTCTTTTTAAAAGCAATCGAGTATTTGATTAGTAAATCGCAATTAGGAATTAATATTAAACTTTGTCTTGAAGGTGAGGAGGAAATTGGCAGTCCGAATTTGGTTAAGATAGCGGATAGTTTAGGTGATAGGTTAAAAGCTGATCTTTTACTTGTATGTGATACTGACAAGACTGGTGGGGGTAATCCTTGTATTGTACTAGGTTTAAGAGGAATTTGTGGATTTGAATTTCAGGTAAAGACAGCAGATAGAATGTTACATTCAGGCATGTATGGGGGTAGTGTTGCTAATGCTGCATCAGTTGCTGCTAGACTTATTGCTTCACTTCATGATGAAGATGGTAGAATTGCAGTTCCAGGAATATATGATGATGTTCTTTCAATCAGCCAAAAAAGTAAGGAAATTTTAGCTGATGCAGCAGAAAGTGATGACGAAGTTGTAAAAGCAATTGGAGCCAAAAAACTTTGGGGCGAGCCAGAATTTTCTCGTGCAGAAAGAGTTGCTTTAAGGCCAAGCATAGATATAAATGGAATAACTGCTGGATATCAAGGAGAAGGTAGTAAAACAGTAATTCCCAATACTGCAACTTTTAAGTTAACTAGTAGATTAGTTGCAAATCAATTACCGGAAAAAATTTCTAGTTTGCTGTTAAAACATTTCCAAAATGTTTGTCCTGAAACTGCGGAAGTTATTTTGTTACATTCGGAACAATCTAGCGCAGCTTTGTCGATTTCTGCTGAACAAAGAGAGATTATTCATGTTAAAAAAGTTTTACAAAAAATTTCGGAAAAAGAGCCTAAATTCGATTGGGTAGGAGGGAGTATCCCTATTGTTGCTGAAATAGTTAAAAATGCTGGAGCAGTTCCTTTGTTAGTAGGTTTTGGTACTGATGAAGGAAGAATTCACGAACCAAACGAATCTTTCGGCATCCAAGATTTTTGGGAAGGGTTTAGATTTGTAGTTGCATACATCACTGATTTAAAATAAACCCATTTGCTGCGCAGCAGGAACAAATTGTGGAAGTTTCATTTCAGAACCAGTTAAGTTAATCAAAGTTTCGATAGAAACCAGAGATTCGCCGCGTGTTGTGGAAAGATTTTTAACAAGTTCAATAAAAACTTCTCCACACATTCTAGAGTCATCTTTTGCTCTGTGGAATTTACCTAATTTCAAACTGAAATGCTTTGCTAAGCCTTCAAGACGGAAATTATATAAATCTTTCATTGTTTGCTTAGCTATTTTATAAGAATCAATTACTAACCCGCTTGGAGCGGCAACTTGCAGTTGATTAATGAAGTGAGTTAGGAACTTAACATCAAAGGCAGCATTATGCGCAACTAAAATAGTATCTCCACAAAATTCAGCAAATTTTACTAGGCTTTGCTCAAGTGAAGTAGCATCTTTAAGCATTTCATTAGTAATTCCATGAACTTTTGTCGCTTCCGCAGGAATTGGCTTAGTAGTCTTTACTAAGATTTCAAATGAATCTGTAGCTTTTGAATTGACAAATTTAACCGCACCAATCTCAACAATTTCATCAATTCCTGGCTTTGTGCCGGTAGTTTCTAAGTCAAATGCTATAAAATTATACAATTTTTTACCTAAGCAGAATTATTAAACTTTAAGACAATATATTAGAATACTCATAAAAAAATCAAGTTTGATTTAGAGTTTATTCAATAGTCGATTTTTTTCTTAAGCTGGAGTATCTTATAGCTACTTAGATAGGATGAGTTTTTACAGTAACTAATCTCTCTAGAATAATAAATTTGTTAAAATGACTGATC
>JAGRAS010000302.1 GCA_020434465.1 Bdellovibrionales bacterium
CAGGTGCATACTTTGAAACAGACATCCTGATACTTAAACCTGTTTTCTTTGTCATTAGAATTTTTGGAATTTTAGGAGTAATTAATACCTTATTGTGCGATGCAATTAAGGCATTAACTAAAGAAGACTTTGTACCAGAAGGTACAAGTAACTTTATGCACTGTCTCGGACCTTTTATGGCTGTGGCTCCTGTTTTTCTTGCCTTTGCAGTTATTCCATTTGCACCAGATTTTGAATTATACGGTCGGCAAATTCGCCCTCAAATTGCCGAGCTTGATGCTGGAATTTTATTTTTGTTTGCTATGGCATCAATTGCTGTTTATGGAGTGGCGATTGCAGGTTGGACCGGCAACAATAAGTTTTCATTGATGGGTGGTCTTAGAGCTGCTGCACAGATGATTTCTTATGAGTTAGCGATGGGACTAGCTTTTATAAGTTTAATTATTTCATATGGAACTTTAAACTTGTATGACATGGTTAGTGCACAAGCGAATGGATACTGGGGAGTTCTTCAACAACCTCTAGCGTTTATAATTTTATTTGTTGTTGGGATGGCAGAGACTAAGCGCGGGCCGTTTGACTTGCCAGAAGCAGAGTCAGAGCTGGTTGCTGGATACTTCACTGAGTATTCAGGAATGAAGTTTTTATTATTTTGGCTAGGTGAGTTTGCGGAAATTGCCTTGTTTGCAATTATTGTTACCTTAGTTTTCTTTGGTGGCTGGGATATTCCTTTCGTGGATTTGCCTGCTGGTGTTTGGTGGTCAGCTTTGATAGGTCACTTAGTATTAATGGCAAAAGTTGTTTTCTTTTGTGTGTTGCAAATAGTTATCCGCTGGACCCTGCCAAGGTTTAGATATGATCAGCTTATGAGTCTTGGGTGGAAGTGTTTACTTCCAATTGCAATGATTAATATGTTGGTCACAGCAGTAGTAAAAATTTGGTAATTTAGATGGAATTATTGTTTGTCATACTTGCTTTGTTACTGATTAGTTCAGCTATTGGCGTGCTTGCTTTTAGAAATCCAATTCACAGTGCTTTTTGTTTGATTGCGCATATGCTTTTAATTTCTGGCTTGTTTGCATTTCTTGAAGCGCATTTTTTAGCTGTTGTTCAAGTGATAGTTTATGCTGGAGCTATCATGGTTTTAGTTTTGTTTGTTTTGATGCTTTTAAATATCAAAGTCGAGGAGCCGAGAAGAGCTCAGACTGTTATTACTTTTTTTAGTGTTCTAACAGGAGTAATTTTTTTATACCTGATTATTCCTCAAGTTCAGGAAGTATTCTCTGAGTTTAATAATTATAAGCATGTTGATGGCTCTCTCTTAAGTTTTGCAAAAATCTTATACACTAGATTTGTATTTTTATTTGAAGCAGCAGCAGTGCTTTTAACGGCCGCACTAGTTGGGGCTGTTATGCTTGCAAAACGTAACAAGCAACAAAAGGAGCTTAGCGAATAATGATACCAGTAAGCTCATATCTAACACTTTCAGCGATAATATTTACAATTGGTGCGATTGGAGTTGTTGTTAGGCGAAACGCAATAGTTGTCTTTATGTGCATTGAGTTAATGCTAAACGCGGTAAATTTAAGTTTTGTAGCTTTATCTAGAGCAACAGGAAACTTAGATGGTCAATTAGCTGTATTTTTTGTGATGATTGTGGCAGCCGCAGAAGCTGCTGTTGGTTTGGCAATAATTATTTCTGTTTTTCGAGCAGTTCGTTCAGTAGAAACAACTGATGCAAATTTACTAAAAGGTTAAATGGAAATTTTAAATACAAATTTAGGGGTTATCGCATTTGCGCCATTACTAGGTGCTTTACTTTCTTTTGTAGTTGGAAGAAATAATAAGCGTAATGCAGGTTGGATTGCTACTCTTGCTGCGGGATTCTCTTTTATTTGGGTTTTGAAATTAGTTTTTAATCTTCATCATGGGCAAATTTTTGAAGATAAGCTGTTCACTTGGTTTAACTCAGGTTCGCTTGCAGTTGATTTCACTTTAAGATTTGATCATTTAACGGCGGTTATGGCCTTAGTGGTTACTGGGGTGGGCACCTTAATTCATCTTTATTCAACTGCGTATATGGCAGAAGATGATAGCCCTCATAGATTCTTTTGTTATCTCAATCTGTTTATGTTTTCCATGTTACTCCTGATTTTAGGAGCTAATATGCTAGTTTTGTTTGTAGGTTGGGAAGGAGTTGGACTCTGTTCTTATTTGCTAATTGGCTTTTGGTTTAAAAACTTAGACTATTCTGCTGCCGGTCGAAAAGCATTTGTGGTGAATAGGATAGGCGATGCCGGGTTTTTACTAGGTATCTTTTTGCTATTTTGGCATTATGGAACAGTTGATTTTATAGCTCTTAAAGCAGCAATCGCCGCTCATCCTGAGCTAACTGCGATTTTGACAACAGCAACTTTTTGTCTCTTTGTTGGAGCAACTGGAAAGTCTGCCCAGATTCCACTTTTTGTTTGGTTGCCTGATGCGATGGCCGGGCCAACACCAGTATCTGCTTTAATCCATGCAGCAACTATGGTCACTGCTGGAGTTTATCTTTTAGCCAGAATGCATTTTGCTTTTGTGCTTGCTCCTTATACTTTAGC
>JAGRAS010000303.1 GCA_020434465.1 Bdellovibrionales bacterium
TGATATTACCTTTGCTTGCTAAGGGAATAATAATTTGTTCTTTATAATACATTGCATTAGTCCAGCGAGGAGCCCCTGTAGCCAAGTAAAATTCTTCGTCATCCATTAGTTTGATATTTGTTTTAAAACTTGGGATTTCACCAAAGATTTTTGTGAACTCGGAATAAGACTTTCTTAGTGATTTTTTTAGTAAATTTGCTGTTGATTGCCACTTAGTAGGGCTGATAATTGTAAGTCTAGTGTTATCGTTTAGAGCAAAAGGCATTACTTTTATTGGAGAAGGATTGCTCCAACTGTAATCTGAAGAATTTTTAATGCTAGCCTGCGAACCGAATTTACCAGCTTGAGCATTGCCCTGAGCAACTAAATTAGCCGGAGTGCTAATTACTGTTAGTGCTACAATTATTGATAAAATGTTCGTTTTCACACACAACCTAAATTCAGCGCGAGCTGAAAAACAAAAAAAGTTAAAGTTTATAAATCTGGGGGGTAATTACTAAACTCGGCTTTGATATTTAAAACATTAGAATCTGGATCTAATTTGTTTGAGCTGGAGCTGATTCCTTAATGAAAATTGATTAAAACCTAAGGTAATTGACTATTTTGCTGCTAAGAATTACAATAATCTTATAGTCTTAATTTTTAGGAACTTTTAATGACTCAAGAAAATACAGGCGAAATATCGCAAGAATCTAATGGATTGATTTTTACTAACGCTGCTGTTGAAGCGGTAAGAAATGCTATTACTAAAGAAGGTCAACCGGGAGACGGGCTTAGAGTATCAGTAGTTGGAGGTGGCTGCTCAGGTTATCAATACAACTTAGATTTCGAAAAAGAAGAAAGAATGGGCGACACAAAGCTTAATTTAGCTGAAGATGTAACTATTTTTGTTGATCCCATAAGTCTTGGGTACTTAAAAGGTACAACCGTTGATTTCGTTTCAGGTTTAAACGGGACTGGATTTAAGTTTGACAACCCGAATGCTAAGCGTACATGCGGCTGTGGTCAGTCTTTTGGATAGTTTGTCATTAATTATACTTTCTAATAAGTTCCTTAGGTTTAAATTCCTTAGATTGTTAAAATAGCTTTCCATATTAGGCTATGTAGCGTTATATTCAGCATAACGGAGGGCTTATGCTAAAATTTTCACCACTTTTTTTTGTATTTCTTATTGGTTGTGCGGGCTTAAATACCGGTCCTGCTTATGAATATGAAGTAATTAATAGTGATCAGATTGCATTAGAGGAAATTCAAGCTACTCCTACTCAATTTATCCTAGAAGGAGCCAAAAGCAGTCAAGCCTGGGAAAGGGGGCGTATTTTTCTTAATAAATACTTAAAAGGGACTGAATATTCAATTGTAGCAAGAGGGCAAGATTCTGTTGAGAGAATGGAAAGCAAAATTAACTCAAGCTCTAATTATAAATACAGGATTGAAAGGATACGACTCGGTGATGATTATCAATTTTCTGTTGTTTGTAGCCCTTTAAAGAACCAGGCAAATTCTATGAATGCCGACTTGAACGCGCGGAATTTATCTAGGTTTATTAAGGACGGAACTCTCGAATTAACTCAACTTGTTCGTTAATTTTAAATAAGCTTCATATATTATTCACTTTTTTGCTAAGAATTTTTCTTAGAAAAATTAGCGCCAAAATCTAACTAGACTAGAAATATCACACGAAAGCTTATCTAGCCTTTGTAAAAGGCTGTGGGCCCGTTCCATCGGGGAGGTTTTTATGTGTGGTGTAGTAAGAAAAATTTTAGTTTATAGCCTTATTCTGGCATTGTTTGTAGTTGGCTCAGCATCAGCAGAGCATAGAAAAGTATTAAAAGATAGATATGTAATCTCAAGAGTTCCAAGCTTTGCAGTTCAGTCAAGAAGCTTAAGAAAATACGGTGGGCTTGCTGAGAAGAAATCACATGCTGGCTATTTAGGTTTTATTGAGATCGAGGCTGTTGAGGTTAAATATCAATCAAACTTGCGCTCAAAAAAATCTGAGGAGGTTGTAGATTTTAATCCTGCTGAAGCTGAAGCTTGGTGCAAGGCATTAAAAGAAAGTGATCCCTCAGTAATTGATTGCGAGCCTGATTATTTGTTCGAAATACAAAGTTCTGATTTATTATATACTCCTAGTGATCCAAACTATACAAATATTAAAAGCAATTTAAATAGCATGAACGTAAGAGAGGCTTGGGATATTACTAAAGGCTCGAAAAATGTTTTAGTTGCAGTTATAGATACTGGCGTTGATTATAATCATGAAGATTTGCAAGCAAACATTGCTGTTAATAGCAATGAAATTGCAAACGATGGAATTGATAATGATGGAAACGGCTATATTGATGATGTAATAGGATTTGATTTGTATAGTAACGATAATGATCCTATGGATGAGCATTATCATGGTACTCACGTTGCAGGCACAATTGGAGCTGCAATGGATAATGATGTTGGTTTAGTTGGAGTGTCTCCAAATGTTGGTATTGTACCAGTAAGAGTTATGAGTCCTTTGGGCAAAGGATCATATTCAAAAATTTTAGCAGGCGTAAATTATGCAATTGCTAGAGGGGTTGATGTGATGAATATGTCTATTGGCG
>JAGRAS010000304.1 GCA_020434465.1 Bdellovibrionales bacterium
AATATTGCCTCCTCAGGTAAAATCGTTGCCTGGGGTAGTGGATCTAGCTTTGACACTGGTAGCGCTCATTATGCAGAAGTATCATTTCAAAATATTAAAAACAGTAACCCTCTTCCGTTTGTACATGAAGATGACAAAGATCCTGTAAGTGTAGAAAATTGGGGTGGAACAAGTGAGAGGTTACAGATTACTACTCAAGCCATAGATGATAATGGCGTTAAGGCTTGGACTGTTTATGATAATGCAAGTTACATAAATGGAGCTAAGAATTATTGGAACAGTTTAACTGATTCTCAGATAAGTGAACTTATGTCTGAAGGTTGGACTATGAGCGCTCGCTTAAAAATAGTCTCAGCTTGTGATTCTAATTCTAGTGAAAGTTGTTTTGACCAAACAGATTTTGCTGTTGCAACGTGGCTTGATGCTGGTGCAGGTAAGAGGTTTGCAATGATTTTTGGAAGATTGTCAAACGGCAATCCTGAGATAAAACTTTTAACTGGCTCTACTTCTTCTGGGACAACTGGGCCAAGCTATGTTGTAACTAATTCTACAGCTAATGATTATCACTTATATGAATTGGTGTATGACCCATCCACTCAGACTGCAGATCTTTATGTGGATAGTAGTGAAGATCCGGTGATAGAAAATTATGCTGGATGGAATTTATCAACCGCTGGGAAAAGATTTACTTGGGGTAGCGGCTCTAGTTTTGATACTGGAAGTGCTAATTATTCTTTTGTTGAGTTAAAGCCAAATACCGTAATTAACGAACCCCCCACAGCAGTAGCCGGAGACGATCAGTCAATTCACACCGGAGACGAAGTGAGTCTAAATGGAAGTGATTCCTTTGACGATCAAACAGCTTCTGAAGATCTAATATATACTTGGAGTTTTACGTCTCAGCCTTCAGGGAGCACTGCAACTCTAAGTGATTCTGGATCAATTACCCCAAGCTTTACAGCTGATGAACCAGGCACCTACGTGCTTGAGCTTGTGGTGACTGATGAAGGTGGTTTGAGCAGTGTTGCTGATGAAATAATAATTTCATCAGAAAACATGGCACCAACTGCTGATGCAGGCTTGGATATTATTGTAAATGTAGATGATATTGCAGTGCTAGATGGGAGCGGAAGTTTTGATCCTGATGGTGATACAATTACTTATCAGTGGACATTAACTTCTGCACCAAGTGGAAGTACATCATCACTTATAAATTCAACTTCACAAATTGCATCAATTGTCCCAGACGAAGAAGGGCAATATGTGATTTCACTAGTTGTAAGCGATGCATATTCAAGTTCTGTAGCTGACACAATGACAGTTACAGCAATTGGTGCTGAATACGCAGAAGATCAATTAATGGATGTTAGTGATATAATTTCTAATCTTCCAGATTCTGACTTTGATGCAAAAGGACATCGTAATTCATTAGTGAATCGAATTTCAGATGTTATTGCATTGATACAAAGTGGGATGCTTGAAGATGCAAGAAATGAGTTAGAGTCAATTATTGAAAGAGTTGATGGTTGCACTTTAAGAGGATCTGCTGATCCAAAAGGCGGCGGGCAAACTTTTGCTGCTGACTATATTACTGATTGCGCTGAGCAAGAGGATGCTTATGACATCTTAATTGATGCTTTAAATGCAATTAGTTAGCACGTGTCTAAATCGATTAGCCTTAGCTTTTACTTTTTAAAAGCTAAGGCTAAATTTTTTTTCTAGCTTAGTTGACGTGCTTGTGTGAATTTGATAAAGTTCGTCTCCTACCGCGGCGAAATCTTAGTTAATAAAATCAATAACTTAGAACGGTAGCAAATTTTTTGTTTGTACCTGACTTATTTGGTGCGATGCGCTTGACTTAAAGCCCAAGTCTTTTATTATGCCGAGGCTTTAAGCCGGGTGAATGTAAGCCGGGTGAATGTAAGCTTGATGAAAGCACAAAGGCATCGAATAGAGCGTTTACATGTTTGATAAAATGTAAGGGCTGTATTCGTAATCTTTGACAAGTTTTTGTCATTTTTACGAGGGAAAACTACTTTTTTAAAGTGTTTTTCTTTGACAATTTGGTTATGGGTAGAAGTTGTTAATTCGAGTCAAAAACTTCACAACTTGTTTAGAAGTTTAATCGTATAGTGACGAAAATTTTTGGGATCTGAATTTAGTCAGTACCAAAAATTGAGCTAAATAAAAGCAAGTGTGGGTAAAAAATTTATGCTGATTGTTTTTTTGTTTAACAAATTAATAATCGTTAAAGCGTAGCAAATTTTGAAAACATTTTTTGTTTTCAACCAAATCAATTTTTAATTTGAGAGTTTGATTCTGGCTCAGAATGAACGCTTATGGCGTACTTAAGGCATGCAAGTCGAACGAGAAAGTACCTTCGGGTATGAGTAAAGTGGCGCACGGGTGAGTAACACTTAGCTAACGTACCTCTTCGCTGGGGATAACCAAGGGAAACCTTGGCTAATACCGAATACTCCCATTTTTACTACGGTTTAAATGGGGAAAGCGTATGCGTGAAGAGAGCGGGCTGAGTCCTATTAGCTTGATGGTGAGGTAAAGGCTTACCATGGCAATGATAGGT
>JAGRAS010000305.1 GCA_020434465.1 Bdellovibrionales bacterium
TTATTATATTCTTCTTCTGTATATTGAACATTAAAAATGCGAAATTCTGCATCACTTAAGTTTACACAACCAAAACAGTTTTTAGAGTTAGCCATATGACGGCAAAAAATCAAATCGCTTGAATTAGTGCTGTTCATGCAATGAAGGCAATTATATAAATTTGTAGATGAAAAAATATAAGCTGAAAGTTCAATGTCTTTTGACCACCAGATATCTAATGAGTCTTTTACGTTATAAGAGGCTGTTGTGTAAAAAGAATCTTCACAATAAATACTATCAAATACTAGATAGCAATTTTTTGAGTTTGCAATTTTGTTATTATAATCAGAGTTTTCGCAATTTGAGATAATTAGAGACTGTTTTGGAACTAGGCGCATTAAGGCACCTAGCTGTGCAAAAAAAGATCTGTTTGGATCATATTCTATACCATTTGCAATAGGATCCCAGCTATCACCCCACCATTCTTCAGGGGCGTAAACCTTAAATGGTTTATTTGGAGAATAAACAGAAATGATATCTTTACCAGAAAGATCAGATTGACGTTTGTAAAGCTGCCTTTCATTGTAAAAGGCCATTCTTTGTTGGCGTCTACATTTGGAGCAATATTTAGGATTGGGGAATTTAAGAAACTCTGCATCAAAGCCATCAGGACAAAAGTTAATATTAGAAGTTTCTTTACTAGCTATGAAAACAGATGAGCATTGAAGGCACTTATTAGACATTGCTTAATAATAGCTCATATCTGTGGCTATTCAAGCTATTAAATTTAAGGTGATTTTTAAGTGAGAGAAAACTAGAGCTAGACTTATTAAATTACGAATCCATATACTTTCTTCAAAACACCTTTAAAAGCATCAGGGTTAAAGTATTCAGAAACAAAGTTTTTAGCTAGCTTGATTTTATTTAGCTTAACTGGCGCTTCTGCTGGATTATCGCTAAATGCCTTTGCTATTGCTTCGGCAAAAGCTCTTGGTTCTGGCCTTGCCAAGTAAGCTTTGTCTTCAGTTAGCACCTGTGTGTGTGAGCTTATGTTGGTTGCAACAATAGGTTTTTCACAACTCATATAACTATAAATTTTTAAAGGCGTATTTGCTCCGCTAAGTCTTGGGGATACAAGAACATCTGCAAGCATCAAGTAGTTTCCAGTGTCTTCTTGTGGCATGCTTCCCATAAAAATAATGCTATCGCTAATACCAAGTTTCTCTGCTTGAATTTGATAATTTTTTACTTGGCTAGCAGTTCCGCCAATCAATACTAAGCTTATATCAGAGAGCTTTAAAGACAATTCCTTCCATGATTCGATTAATAAATCTATTCCTTGGTAAGATTCGAAATTTCCTGAGTATACACACACTTTTTTATTTCTAAGTTTTAAATTTTCTCTTAGCTCTAATACCTCATTTTCTTTATAAGAAACTGGTAAAGGTAGATCGTGTAATGTATGAATTGGAACGTCTTTATAAATAGCTGCAACGTGAGCTGCATGCTCTTGACCTACGGTAATAACTCCAGCAGCAGAGTGAAAACTTCTTTTTTCAAAGTGCTCGAAAATATTTGCTAGCATTGGAATAAAGCCAAATTTTGAATGCCTAATTTGCTCAGACATTCGTGAGTGCATGTCAAAGATATAAGGTATGTTGTGTTTGTTAGATAAGTAGTGAGCTCTAAAACCACCTTCTTCAACACCGTGAATTGCAGAATAGCGATATTGTTTTGCAGCTTTTCTTGCAGATAGAAATAAAAAAAAGTCTAAGAAAATTTTTCTAATAGAAGGACCGATTGAAACATTTTTTATAAAATTAAAATGTTCGGGGCGAAGAATTGTCACGCCTGTTAAAATAATACTCTCACCCATATCAAAGCAGATTAAATCTATAATAAAACCCAGGCTTACCAATGCCTCTAAGGTAGCTTTAGCTCTAAATGAGCTACCTCTAAGAGCAAAAAAGGGTTGAGGCAATAAGAAGAGAATGCGCTTTTCTGACTCTTCACTTATCGGCTGTATATCACTATTACTGACGTTCATATAAAGCAAAGCGATGTTAGGTTATTTTTGCTTGTAAAGTTAGTAGCTAAGAATAATACCTTTTAAGTCTCCAGTAAACCTGAGCCAGGCTAGACCTCTTCCCCAGAGCCTTGGCTGAATGGCTTTCTTTGCAAAGGAAATCTACAAGTTCTATCTTTAACCTATTGATATCTTTCGGATTTTCAAATTTATGCTTAATGCAATATGAGCCAATAAGCCGCTCTTCGCCAGGGCATGGCAGGGGGTCAGAGCCTCTGATAACAGGTTTAGAATCTGCAATGTGGCGAGACATAAGGCTTGGTTCAGGAAAGAGCTTAGGCCTTAGAGTTGTATCTCCAAGTGCTAGGTTTGTATCAAAATCCTTTAAAAGTCTCTTAATAATCTGCCTTCTTTTAAAAAGCCATTTTCCAGGAGCCCAGTTTATTACTGCTAAGCCCCCAAGATTTAAGATTTCTTTGATGCACTCAGAAGCGCTTAAGCCATCAGGGATATGTTGATTGATATTTAACCCAAGAATTTCCACTTTTTCTTTAGACACTAGTTG
>JAGRAS010000306.1 GCA_020434465.1 Bdellovibrionales bacterium
CTATCTGAATTAACCCTTGGCAACTTGAAGTAATAGGAAGTTTTTGTGCATAACCATGAGTTCCAAAAACTTTTTCTCCCTCAGAAGAAAAGCTTAGAGGCTTCTGTGTTTTCTTATCGATTAACTCATAGAAGAAATACAACCCCTTCTGAGCTTCTTCTGCTGAAAAATTTAAACACACTCGCCCTATATATGACTTTGCAGCTTGATCATAAAAAACATCAGAAGCTAAAATTTTAACAGAGCCCTCAGATTTTGCTCTAGTAACATTCTTAGCTTTATGGAAATTTTCTGCATTACAAATCACAAAATCTTGGGCTAAACAACGAGCTTTAAAACGATTGTCAAATTGGATCACGTTTAACACAAATTCTTGCTCATCAGTCTTACTTGAAACGATTAATTGGCTTAACTCAGATAATGGAACCTTAAAAACCAATGGTTCAAAATTAAGATCAAAGTTTACACTAAGACCATAAACAAGCTGTGTTTTTGCATTTTTTGGCAATGAAGTATCAATCCAACGTGGACTGAGCCAGCAAAAAACCTTAGATTCTTTTAAGTTTTGATCTAGCTCAAAAACTTTTATATACATGGAGTCATCAAGAAACTGGGAGCTAAGTCTTGGCCTATTAGCTACAGATGAAAAGCTTGAATACAAATCTTCTATCGGCATTGCCCAGTCCATTAAGACCTTAGGAAAAGAACTCTGTGTTGTACATATTTTCCTACCATCTTCATCAAACAAACCTAACTCAAACTGCCATTTTTTCTCAGGGAAAATTTCAAAACACGCCAAAGGAATCTCAAGCTTAAAATCTTTTAAAACATGGATTAGAGATACCGAGTTTAGAGTCTTCCGTAAAAGAAAGTTACCATCAGGGTCAGTAAAAATTGGGTCATTACTTGTTGCTAAGACCCCATCTGAATCCAAGACCCTCAATTCCAGAAACATTTTTCTTTCAACTCGATTAATTAAATTAATATCACAGGTCAGTAGGAAGCATGGCTGTTCCCATTCTTTAATCAGCCTGGAAGATAAATTTAAACTCGATACTACAATTAACTCTCCAGTTTGCGCGTTACAACTCCAATTTCCAACATCTTGGGGTTTTGGCATTACATCTTCTTCGTCAGATTTTATCAGCCTTATAAGACTGAGTTTCTCCTCAGATGCGATAAGTTGATTTTTAAAATCGCTTAAAGAAAGTAAAATTTGAATTGGGAGTAGCCCAGTTGGAACATCAAGTATTTTATAGGGAATAAAAAAACTAAACTTATCGATAATACTTAAATCAGATTTACTTTCTAAAGGTTGTGAAAATCGAAAGTCAAAAAGATCCTCATTAGCTAGCCTCGGATAAAAAAGTTGTTTACTCCACTCTTTTGCATTTGTTTTAACTTTAATTGGCGCCCTGTTCTGGAAGAGTTGAATCTCTAACCACAGTTCCTGATCTACGTATCCTAATAATAAAATACTACATTCAATCCTAATCCCTTTATATCCGCTTACAATTACATCATGCTGTAAATTTAAATCAAAAATCTTCGCTGTATTTTCATTAAAATCTATATTTTTATCTATTTTTTGAATAGTATTTAGTCTTAAACTATACCAATCTAAAATAACCTGAATTGAATCTATCAAGCTTACCCAATTTTGCTCGACTAATGATGAAGTAACAAAATTGTTTTTTAAGTAATGTAATTTTTTATAAATCTCTATAGCAGAATTGCTAATAACTTGATCAAAATATAAATCACCAAAAGCTCTTTTAAGACCTAATTCTCCAAGTAGGCCTTGACCTCGTGCAAATATTAACTGATCAAAAACTTTAAGACAGTTTTCACATAAAACACTGTACGAGGGGCTCGCTTGGTGTAGTAGTGTCTGGCACTCTTTAAGCCAATCAAGACTATCTAATTCAGTGGGGAGTTCAATAATCTTTAGAGGCTTATTTGATTTAAGATAAGGCAAAACACGAGTATTTGAGGATTCTGCTACCATTACATCCTTGCAAGATTCAAGAAATTTTAAAGTAAGTTAGCAGGACAAATAGCTGCTAGCAAAGTAGAGAATTGCCAAGATACAAGTTACTAACTTAACTGGTTTTTTTAAATTTTAGCTCTGTTGAATCACTTGTCTTTAGGCAATAGCTAGTCTATAAAGTTTAGCTATCTATTGAAATGCGAATTACCATGGATTCTTTAAATGCCTATTGAAATTAAAATGCCTCAACTTAGTGATACTATGGACTCGGGTAAAATTCTTGCCTGGAATAAGTCTGAAGGAGACATAATAGAAAGAGGAGATATTTTAGCTGAAGTAGAAACTGACAAAGCCAATCTAGAAATTGAATCATTTCATAGTGGCACACTATTAAAAATAGCAGTCCCCAAAAATTCAACTGCGCAAGTTGGTGAAGTTATTGCATACATAGGAGAAGCTGGCGAAAAAGTTGCCGAGGGAAACAGCGCTCCAATTAAACAAGCAAATAATGATTCTTCAAGTCCCGATTCATCCGAAAACAATGAACCTACTTTAGAACCACTAAAAGTT
>JAGRAS010000307.1 GCA_020434465.1 Bdellovibrionales bacterium
TTAAATTGCAGCATTTAATATTTTTACACCCTGTTTTTCACTAAAAACCTGAATTCGGTTTAAAATGATTGTAGAATTCCTAAAGAAACGCTATTCTGTATTAAGGCATCTGTAATAGAGGCTTTTTTATTAAAGGAGCAAAAAATAATGTTAACCCAAGCGGATCAATCAGGATTTTTTCACACAAAACTAGATGCTGCATTGGGATGGATGCGTAAGTATTCGTTGTTTCCTTATCCATTTGTAACAGCCTGCTGCGGAATGGAGTTTATGGCTGTAAGCTGCTCACATTATGATACAGACAGATTTGGCGCAGCTTTACCAAGGTTTACACCTCGACAATCTGATCTTCTATTTGTTGTTGGAACAATTAATCACAAACTTGCACCAGTTCTGCTTAGAATTTATGAACAAATGACCGAGCCAAAGTGGGTAATTGCTTTTGGAGCTTGTGCCTCTTCTGGTGGTTTTTATGATAACTACACTACAGTTGCAGGCATTGATAAAATTATTCCTGTAGACATGTACATTCCCGGTTGCCCGCCCAGACCAGAGACAGTAATCGACGCATTAATGCATTTACAACAGAATATTCAGTTAGATCGTCAGGCTCTTGTTGAAGAACATGGTGGAAAACAGAATCATCCAGAGTTACCAGAACTTTTAGGTAATGAAATAGATACTAGCAGAAGCAAACCTGCCTAATCAATTTAGTACTGATTAAGCTAAGTCTAGTTAACTTATGATTTAAGCGATCTAATCGATCCGCGAATCTCTTTCAACTTAGCAAGAATTGAGGTCATTACTTCCATTCGGAACTTTTTACGTTTTGACATTTGTTTTAAAAAGTCATCCTCATTCTTATGAACAAAATCATCTATCGATTCAAAAATGGCGCTAATCTGCTCTAAGATTTCCTTTCTCCAAGTTTCTAGATCTTTCATATTACTCATCGCCTGCTTATTTGCTTTACCTAAGGCAATTAATTGATCATTAAGTTGATTAATTTGAATTTCTATTTTCTTTTTAAATTCGTTTTCTTTAATTTCATCTGCAGCTTTAGATTGTTTTAACGCTTGAAGTGATTCATCAAGCTTTTGAAGCTCATCTAAAAGCTCCTTTTGCTTTTCAATTAGCCGTTCATTAGCTACTTGCTGGTCTCCAAGCTTTTCTTTAAGAGCTTCATTTTCAATTACTAATTCAATTCTTTGTTGACTTATAACATCGAGTTCACTTCTTAAAGTTGCAAGTTCAGCAATTAAACTTTTACGATCATCAACTGTCTTCTCTTGTGTTGATGTCGGTTCAGCTTCAGTTGTAGATTGATCTTGAGGTACAGATTCTACAGTTTGCAATAACACTGAATCCTCTTGAGAAACATCTGGCGGGCTAATAGTTTCTTCAGGCACCTTAGCCTTAGGCTTTTTAGCTTCTTCTTCAGCCTTTAAAAACTTTAGAACCGCATCTAAGCCATTTGCTAATCTTCTATCCTCACGAATGGTAGAAGAGCTGTAAGATGTAAACTCTATTTTTAACCTATCAATCAAGTCTTTAACTTCATCAAGATCTGTATTTTCTCCCCTAAGCATACAAACTCTATGCTTTAGTATTTCTAGCTCCATTTCTGAATAGGGAGATACCGACTTTCTTAAATAGTCACTTATAGTTCCTACTGTAGAAACTGATGCAGCAGATGCAGCTGGATTAGCTCTTTTAAAACTAACAATAGCAAAAGCAACACTAATCACATCTTTTTTTTGTGAATTATCTAAACGTCCTTCAAGCATCGGAAGAAGGGTAGCCATTGTAATTCTGTCATAATCATCGAATATAGCATCTTGAATTTTGTTAAAAATATTTTCTGCAACTGGTACAACATTTCTGAAAACCTCTTGGCGCTCTGATGGAGCAGTAGATAAAACTTCTTTCAATTTCTTATCTAAACTTTTTTGGCAACGATTTAAGAAAATACCATATGCAACTTGTCCAATAAGTGCTTGCTGTGGATGCGATTTTTTTAAATTGAAAAGCCAGCCAAGCTCTCTAGCCCCGATACCTAATGGATCGCCCTCAATGAATTTTACAAAATCTTGAAACTTCACTGGATCAACATGAATGAAGTCATCTAGCTCCTGAGACAAGGGGAGGTTAGATTCACGACTGATCTCATGCCATCTTCTTCTGCTATTAGGTCTTGGATTAATCATAATTCTATTTAAGAAGGGTAAATTTATCACCTCAGCTAAAATAAACAAGGTTCTAAAACAAATTTCTTATTTGAATTTCCTTTGATTTTTCAGTTTGTTATTTGTATACCTATATGAAATTACGAATAAAATTTAAGATTTTTTTTTGTAACTTATATTTAAGTATTTAAAAAGATGTCAAAAAACACAAAGCCTAAACCCACAGAAAACACATTTCATGAGGGGTTTTCTCTTAGCATTGCTGATAATACTGGAAATAAAAAGAAGGCCCGCCCCTTTATTAAATGGGCAGGAGGTAAGCAAAGACTTCTCTCAGAATTAGTC
>JAGRAS010000308.1 GCA_020434465.1 Bdellovibrionales bacterium
GCGTAATATCATGTACTTCCCAGCCTTGCTTCAGTATGGCTTTATAAATACTACAAATACCTTGGTTACCTAACGGGTTTTCCACCAGAGATCTTTGAACCATGCCATGATTTTCCAAAATGGGGAGACCCATATATGTCTGAATGGCCATATCCAGAAAGTGAAACTCAAGGTGGAATGACGCCATTACACGTTAGCAGAGTATTAGCTCTAACTTCTCAGATTAACGCTCAAGGTCCTAACAGAGATTACGCACAACAAATGAAAGATTTTTTATCGAGTCCCTTAGCCTGTCTTCAAGATAATAATGAATTGAAAACGAAAGTTGATCTACTTTTCCCGGGACTTAAAATTGAAGACCAAAATAGCGGCCAGGGTGGTTGTTATAAAAACTATAATCTCCCAAACAGATTAGTTTCTCTAAAATTCTCAACGCCTGATAAATACCACACTTCTGCTGCAGAAACGGCAGCAGTTAAAGGAATGCATATCGCCTATGATATGTTCCCAGAAAACTTTTATGATTTCGATCTTCTAAAAGATAAAATTCAATGGACACGCCCTGACTCTCTCCCAAATAAGTGTAGCTTTGTGTACGAAACTTTAAACGAAGCACAACAATACGAAAAAGCGAATGAGGATACGAGAGGTAGTCTAGGTTTGGATGCAGACTTAAAAACTTTATTTAAATATCGAAGGTTTTCATGTTGTCCATCGGGATATTTTGCATTTCCACCTAATGAGAAAAAACTATAAATGATAAAAATTTTAATACAAACTTTTTGCATTTTATTCTTTAGTTGTATTGCCCAAGCGCAACCTAAAGATTTTTATGAACATGATTTTTCCAAACGGCCATTGGAAGAAACGCAAGGTAGTTTTTCTGAAGAAAAAACTATTAAAGATAAGGCAAGCACAAGTAATCCAAAGTCTGTGGAATCATCTAAAGATAGTAATAATTCTATAACTGAGTCTTTTTCACCAGGAACTAAAATTCAATCTATCGGTGTGGTTTTAGATAGTGAAAATAAGAAGCACTTTGAAGAAACTCTATGGCACTTGAAAGAACTTGCTGTAAAACACGAATTTCCTGTAGGTGAAATCACTGCATGGGGAGGATTTCCTGAAGGAATGGATGAAAAATTGATTACCACTTTGTTTATCTTACAAGCAGAATTGAATGTAGCTTTTGAACCAGCAGACACTTATTCAATTACCCAATCTCCTACTTGGGTTCTTAAAACACAAGACGGGGTGATTTTACTTGAAGGAATAAATAAAATTGATCGTTTCTTTAATAAAAAAGGAGATTTTATTGATCAAAGATGACTAGTTTACTTTGTAGACATCTTCTTCACCCATCAATGCTAAACGCGTTAAAACAAATTCAACATCATCAGGATCTTCACTTTTTGGTATAAAGGCTTCTGCACCACATTCAATTGCAGAATCAGCAATTTCTTTGTTTTGGCTTGTGCTCATTACAACTACTGGAGCAATTCCCTCTCCACAGTGTTTTAAAATTTCTAAATAGCTAATTGTTTCAAGATGTGCATCAAGTACAATTATTGAAGGTAAAAAACTACCGATTTTTTTATGTGCGTCATCGCCACGCGCATGTTCACACTCAATCTTAAACTCGTGGGAATACATCTCAACGTATTCTTTTATTAAATTGTAGTAGGCCTCCTGCTCATCTATAATAAGAAGCCTTACCTTTTTCTCTTTAATCATTCATCACACACAGCAACCGGGCGGTTGTTACTTATAAGTTCGGAAATCTTTAAAAATTACTTAAAGAAGAATTAAGCTGTCTACTTTAAGCCAATAAGGCCTTAAATAGACTCGCTTTTTTTCAGCATCAAGACTCAACTTCTACTTAATAAAGAGTTTAGGCCTTTTCGCTCAAACCTTTTTCCTTTGCATCTCTTGCTTCAATAAACTTAGCTGACTTGATAAGTAAGAAAGCTGTGCCGGCGAAAAATATACCCAGTATCAATGGAACATAGGTTGACCACTGTGTACCCTTACTAATAACCGCTGAATAGGGAGCATTGGGATCGTAATAAATTATTATCTCTTTACCATTTGGGTAGAGTTCTTTTCTTTCAATATCAGCATCTTTTCGTTCATTAAACATACTTGATGCTGTATAGCCACTTCCTAGAGAATACCTACCCGAAGTATATGGAACATTATTTACATCATACTTATAAGTCACTTCATAATAGTACTGCTTGTCAGATTCAGACCGCACTCCCCCACGACCTCCATCGACATAGCTCCATTTGACAACAGTTGATTCAACAGTTGCTTTAGCCTCTGGCCAATTGAAACTTTCGATTGCTGTTTTTATAAAATAAAAACCAAATATAAGTAATGCTAAACCTATTAAACCTAAACCGTAACCGGCATAACGAATAACTTTAGGATTTCCTTCTGGATCTTGAGCTTTCATTTTAAATATCTCCTATACAATAAATAAATTCCAAAAATAAATGCTGGCACTACCAGAGGAGTAA
>JAGRAS010000309.1 GCA_020434465.1 Bdellovibrionales bacterium
GACTGTTTGTAAGGTTTTTTGAAGTAAAAACAGATCTTAAACCAAATGAAAAATCTGCGCATAAAAAACTTGCTAGATTCACAAAGCTGCGTGATTCTTTAAAGAAAGAACTTGACGGTCAAAACCAAGATCTGTTTTCAGTAAGCTAAACCCAGATGTCGTCTGGCTTTGATAGTCTTACTATACCTTTAGTTCTTAATTCATCTAATTTTTGAACAATAGCTCTTTGAGCCTCTTCAACTTGTTCTCTTGGGAAATGAGCAGTAGTTTTTAAATCTTCTACAACTATCATACGCTTACGTTCAGTCATATTCGATAGCAAAACATCAAAAACTTTATCATCAGCATATTTCAAAGCAGTAACAAGTGTATAGTGATCACTTTCTTTGATTAATATCTGCGCACCTCTATTATCTAAATATGAAATATCTGAAAATGATATTAATAGTGAACCAATTCTATTTAAAACTTGAGGATCTTTAGCAATCATCTTGCTTAAAAGAGTTCTTCTTCTAGATTCAGGCATGCTATTTAAAATTTTTGCTGTCGCAGCAGGGCCATCTACAAATTCATCTTGACTATCATTCATCACACACTCCGCTAGTAATTCATTAGTTTAGATGATGAAAATATCTAAAAAGACTTAGGAAAAAAATGTAGCAATAACAATAGGATAGGCTCAGATTCTTAGAATTACTTAATTAGATCCAACGTTGTCTTCTAAAAAAGAAAAGCAAAAGAATAGCAACTAAAACCATTAAACTTACAATAAACCAAAACCCATGAGGGTTATGGAGTAGTGGGATTGCTTCAAAGTTCATTCCATAGAGCCCAACAACTATGTTTAATGGAACAGCAACTGTAGTTATTACTGCTAAAATTCGCATTGTGTCACCGAGCCTAACATTAGCAATAGCAAAATAAGCGTCTCTTACTCCAGCCAGACTATCAATATATTGATCTAACGTAAGCATAATTGCTTGAGCGTGATCATCAATATCTTTAAAAAAACGTCTTTGTGGTTTTTCCTTAATAAGCGTAGGTTCAGTTGACAACCTCTGTAAGATAATTCTCTGTTCTCTCATTATTTGTTTTAACAAGATTAGATCGCGTTTGATTTCTAATAAATCAGAAAGTTCAAAAGACTCAGGTGACTCAAGCACTTTGTCTTCAAGTAGAATTATTTCTCGCTCAAAAACATCAATTCCACGTGTAAACCTATCAATTAGAACATCGACAATCTTATGCGCCAAGCTTGTAGTGCTTTTAGCCAATGTGCCTTCAGGAAACTGGCTTACAACACGAACAATTGCATCTAACCAAGCAACCTCTGTTCTTCTAAAACTAATAATAAATTTTTCTGATAAGTAAATCGCAACTTTTTGAGTGTATTTCTCTTCTTCGGTAAGTTCCTCTTCATCTTCATCAGGTTCTTGATTTTGAATATAAAAATTTGGCTTCAAGCCACGGAAGATCATAAAAGTATGAGTGCCGTATTCCTCTAACTTTGGAAAATGTCCAGGATCAAAACAGTCTTCAATTGAAAGTTCGTGGAGCTTGAAAATGCTAGCAATCCTATTGAGAATTTCAGGATCATCGGTTTCAACATCGATCCAAACCTTTTCTATTGTTTCTAAAGATGGAAGCGAATCTAAGTTGTCGAACTCTTGAAGGCCTGTACTACTATTGTAAACACTTATGCTAACAGTCATAAAATCACAATTTAATTCCAGAAACTTTTTCTAATCTTTTTTCAATTAACTTAGTTTCAGTTGTAAAATCTTTAACTGAATTTAGCCCCATAACATCAATTGCTGCAAGCATGCTTTTATCTAAATCAGTTTCTCCAAAATAGTATTTTGCAGCCATTTTTAAAGAGTCTTCAGGAATAAGTCCAATAACTTCACTGCCTGTTACTTTAACACCAAGATCATAAGCTAGTTCTTTTAGTGCTTCAAACACTAAATGTGGAGGAGTAATTTTATAATTAGTTAAGTTTGTAGAAACTTGTGCGCAATCAAATTCTTTTACGTACCAACCAATTGCCATGCAATCTTGAAACAAGCCTTGTCCACCAGGTTTTGAGTTCCCACTAGTTCTGATTTTCTTTGCAAGATCCATGGCTATGTTTATTTTTTCTGTATCCAAATTGAAGTTGATCGGAACAAGAAAATTTCGTGCGCCAATTATTAATGCTCCAGCAGTTGGATGCGGAGTATTTGATCCATAGTCAGGTGGAAAGATTTTAAATTGTTCACTTAAGCCTTTGAACCCAGATTTTCTAAGTATGTGCAAATTGCGTTTAGTATTGATAGTGTCGTTTAGATTTTGAAAATACATTGGCAAGGTATTGAATTCTGCTAATCTTTTGACTGTTTCAAACGCTAACTTATCTGCATCTTCAATTGAAGCTGAGCCAAGAGGTGTTATTGGTATTACATCAGCTGCACCAATACATGGATGATTTCCAATCCAATTATTCATATCAATTAACTCAATCGACTCATTAACTAGATTTAAAA
>JAGRAS010000030.1 GCA_020434465.1 Bdellovibrionales bacterium
ACCTTAGATATACCAAGAATTGCTTGTATTGCTTTGATTATTGTTGGTGTATGCGGTTTGAAATATTTTACTCCTGCTTAAAAAAGCATACGAACATCAAGTGCTCTAGAATCACTGTATTTAATTTCTGAACTAATCAATTCCAAAGTACTTATTCTGATAACTCGTAGATGCATCTTCTGCTAACAAAAAATCATGCGGTTTATCATTTAGTATTGCAGTTAGCACAGACGCTATATGTCTCTTAATCATACTAATATCAATATCTTGCATTGAAAGTGGGATTAGTTTGGAAGATTTGTCTAAGTTTTTAAACTTATGACCACGATCCCAATTAGCACCGTCCTCAGATTTTCGATCTATCTTGCTATACCTTAGTTTCAAACCGTCTCCAGTGATAGCAACAAGAAATCTTTTTGAGCCAAAAAGAGCATAGTTAAAATTACCTATCTGGATCCATTGGTTATTACTTGCTAATAATTCTTTTAAGGCTATCCCACGGTCAGTGTTAAGAAAATTATTTAAAAACTGAAAGATTTTTCTAGCTTCCCTCTTATGCCAAGTAAAGTCTCTACTTGTTTGTTCTTGTCTATGCCTTTCTCTAGAATCATCTGCCTTTATTTGAAGTAGCTGGGTAATTTTATCTGTGCTAGGTGGATCTAAGGTTATTGGAGTCATATGCTTAATCTCGCAAATAAAATGTATCTTCATTGCTATAACACGAGGAAGAACGGTAATCAAATTAACTTTTAACTACAATCAGGGAATAAAATTCTTGAACAAATATATTGTTTAGCTATAATTTGAAAACTTATCCAGGAAATTTGACTTTGAGCAGTAACTATCAAAATCCAAGTTTTTTAAAAAAAAAATTTTTTTGAGCCACAAGCTGTAGCGCAATCTTGTTTCCAAGCTATATCTAGCGCTTCTCATGCGCTTGTAAATCCAGAGCTTATGGCTGTCCTTAGTTCAAAATATAAAATAACCCCGCAGATAATTTGGAATTTATTCGATCAACTGCAAAATGAATTTCTTGTTGCCATGCCAATTGATCAATATACAGCTGATAAGAAAAAAGAACTTGCTCAAATATTATTAAGTGAGAGTAAACCCATTTTGTTTTTAGCTGAAGATAGCTTTTTTTTAATAAGACAGTCAGGATCAAGCACTGAAATTCCCACACAAAGTCAAGCTGAAAACTATGAATTTGAACGCGCTCAATCTGACTTAGCTAACTGCCTGGATAATATAACTGCTGAAAAAAGAAAATTTTTTACATCATTTAAATATGCACTTGAATTAGCTAAGACCCTTAATCCTACCTTAACAAAAGGCGATATCCCTGATGTAAGAACAGCATATTCACTTTTAAGACTTAGAAGCGTGTTAGCAAAGCACCCGGCAGAAGATTTACATTTTACAGTAATGGGCACAGGCAGTTTTTACCAGCCTAATTTCAGGCGTTACTTTGATTTAGTTTCAATGATTGCTGAATTTAGCGGTAAACCGCAAGTTGCAATGTGGTTAAAAAATCTCAGTGCCGGATTCGCAATTGTTGATGCAGAAACAAAAGTCTCTGATGCAGCAAAAACTGCTCTAACAGTAGAAATCAATGGCATTAAAAGGCAAAACAATCTTTTTGAACCTATCTCTGCTCAACTAAGAAATATTGAAGAGCTTCAATTAGAACTCAAAAATCCCAATTCTCTCCTTAGTCAAATTGCTTCTGCTCGTGATCAGCTTTTAAATGATTTAGAAAGTCTGAATTTTTACGATTTGCTTGAAGTCCTTGAATGGTGTGGAAAATTTGATGATATCGCATCAAAACTATCTATGCTCGATATTCCATCAACAAACGGTCAAAGCCTGTCTAGCAGCATAGCTTCGAAATTACAAATCTCTTCTGAAATAAGAGATCTAAACTGGCAATTTGAAAAACCTACACATATCTTTAAGTTTTGTTTTTTAAGAATTGGGGAAGTTTTATTGAAATTTACTTGTGAAGGCTTTCAAGCTTTTGCTATGAATTTTCACGATATTAAAAACGCTTATCAAATAGAGCCTCAACTTGAAATTGCAGCTAAAGAAATATTAATTCCAAACTTTTTAGGAGAACTTTATTTTCATACTTACTGTAAAAGTGATTCCTATTCTGGAATTGCTCATATTTTGAAGCAAAGATTTGCATAAAATTACTTTTCATCACTTTTTGTGCTTATTGAAATGATATAAACATCATCAAAAAGCGGATAAGGATTCTCTGCACTTTCCCAATTAAAAAATCTAGCGATAGCTTTACCAGCGCCAAGACTTAAAGTCATTTGAATTCTATATAAATGTTCTTTTTGGTTTTGTTTCTCTAACTCTTCAAGCACTTTCACTGCTCGTTCTTTAGCTGATAATCCGGTCTCATTGAAGTTTTCTAAAAACTTTTCATATTTAATTATAAAAGCACAGGCTTGATCGCTAAAAAGCTTGCTAACTGGATTTTCCATCTTATCTTCATCAGCATGTAAAGTTTGATTATCAAAACTAATTAAAAACTTTACCAACTTGGTTAAGCTTTCATCTTTTTGATAAAAAGCAACTAAGTTAAAAAGCGCTGTATAATATTCTAGCGTGGGTTGAGAGTACTTTTCTGCCCATTCGAATAAAGGAAAATACTTATATCTCTCATCTCGTATGATTCCTTCTGTAAACCTGACCCCATCAGTGCAAAATAGAACTGATGAAGAAAATAATTCTGCGCTTGGCGCACAAAATCCAACATGAAAACCTCTAGCTTCTTCCTTCAAAATCTCATCTATAGCCAGCATAAATCTCATTTGATACTCATCAGTCATTCTCCCATTAGGTGGCTCAAGTGAAATTGAAGGCCTGTTTAAGTTTGGTTTCTTCTTATGCGCTTCTGGAAAAATTGAATCCTCTACAATTGCCGTATTTATTAATGGAGCAAAGTTAATCTCTTTAAGAGCTGGAGGAAGATCGACTAGCTCCTCTACCGGAATTAAGTGATCATATAAAGAAATAAAGCCATCATCCATGGTAAAAATTATGCTTTCTTCTGCAGAAACAATTAAGATTTTATTTGTGGCGCAAATAAATTGCTTCAAAACACTGGCTGCATCTAATTCTATTTCATCTAGTACTTGAAAAATTTTTAAGTATAACTTTGAATATATGCTGGCAAGGAACTCGGGAGAGCTAAGTTTGCCCTCAAAATTTGACTCTAATTCACTTAAACTTTCAAATACTGCTTCAGTTGTAAGATGTGATTGCAAAAGAGCTCCGATATCAGAATACTTAGCTGAGCTTACACCATCAGATTGCACAACAACTAAATAATCACGACTTCTTGTTATTACAGCTTGATCCTGACAAGCTTTCCCATTAACAGCATGTTTCCTACCTGTGATTTGCACTGTCTTAATACAGATATCTTCTAAACTAATTGGGCCAACAGCTGAAATTGGAGTAGTTGAAACTCTATGTCCATTAAATGCTTCCGCAAATGCATGCTTTGCATAAGCAAGTGATCTATTTTTTAAATCTTCTTCAGAAATTAGATTTTTAAGTGGAAGTTCACCTTTATCAGCACTTATTTGATTAATCTTCTTAGCTATTTTAGATAGTTCTTCAAGTAAACTTTCCTTGCTAGCTACTTTAATTAAATGCCAATAAGTAAAATTTGCTCCTACAGTTTTAAACTGAGGATCATTAAAATTGATTGCTGCTTGCTGCTCTGGTGACACATCCATTATTTTGAAATTATAGTTGAAAAAAAAACTCTTAAGCAAATTTGATACAAAAAAAAGCTAGTTTACTTAATAAAATGCAAAAGCTTTTAGCTTTTTTTACCAAGAAACACATGAGTCAACTCTTTGAAAGGATTAATAGATTTAAACGCTAAGGTTCTATAGCTTTGGACTTGCAATTCTGATATTTTAGCGATCGTTTGAACCATTCAAACTTCCATTACCTATTTTTTTTAGGATCACTTATGAAAACCATTCCATTATTTTTATCTAAAGCATATCTTTTATTTCTTTGTTTTATAATTTTAAATGTAGTTGGTTCTGTACCAGTATTAGCAGACCCTCCAAACTCAAATATCTGCTCATTTATAACTAATGAGGTATCAAGCACAGACGTGCCTAAAAACATTACTGACTTTACTACGACTGAATCCACGCTAGTTGTTTCGGGAGTACCATCGATTGTTAGAGATGTAGATATCACCCTTTCGATTTCTCATACTTTCGCAGCAGACTTAGATGTTGTCTTAGTATCTCCAGCAGGAACAGAGGTTACTCTTACTACTGATAATGGCGCAGGTAATGACAACGTATTTCAGGGGACTACTTTTGACGATCAAGCTACTGACGTAGTCACACAATATACATTTATGGACAATGTCGTAGCTACTAAGCTTATTCCAGAGGGTGCTTTATGGGCTTTCTCAGGAGAAAATCCAAATGGAACTTGGAAACTTAAAGTAACTGATGATTTAGCTCCAGACGCTGGAACTATAAACTCCTGGTCTTTAAACCTATCAAGTTGTGAAGGTTCACAACCAATTGCCGTTGAAACTGGAGTCTGGTTTTCAAACCCTGCGTTAGCAATTCCTGATAACGATCTAACAGGAGTTACAGCAACAGTTGATGTTTTTGATATGCAAGCTGAAATATGCCAAGTTGAGTTAACTTTAAATCTGCCACACACATTTGCATCCGATATAGAGGCTATCCTAGAGTCTCCATCAGGAAAAACTACTCAGATTTTGTTAGATAATGGTGGTGGTTTAGATAATATTTATGATGGCTCAGTCTTTACTGATAAAGCGGGTGCAATTCCTGTATCAGACTTCCCCAATGTTGATAATGTAGTTTCAACACCAATTACTCCCGTTGGCGCAATGGCAGCTTTTATTGGAGAAAGTCCTAATGGTACCTGGAAACTACATTTATTAGACGATGCAAATAGTGACACAGGGACATTAAACACTTGGATACTTAAAATACTCACCTGTGACAAAGACACTGATGCTGATGGAGTCGGAGATCTTAATGACAACTGTATTAACTCGGCAAATATAGATCAAGCTGACTCAGATGCTGATGGTACTGGTAATGCTTGTGACACCTGCCCCAATGATCCAAGTAAAATTACACCTGGAACATGTGGTTGCGGTATCAAAGATGTCGATAAGGGTGGCATTCAAGATGGAGACACTGAAAGCAATGGTATCTTAGATTGCCTCTATGGTGCCGAAGCTAATAACTTCGCAAGTGATATTAAAGCTCGTGTTGATGCCGTAAAATATGGCAAAAACCGTAAGAAGCGCAAAGCAACTCGCACAGAAATTGCTGAAATCTTAAGTCTAATTGACACTCTTGGAGCTTATATCTCAACTCATAGTAGTGATATCTTATTTGCTCAAGGGGGCACTTTTGACTCAACAAGTAGTGGCATTACAAAACTTAGCAAGCAATTAAAAAAGTTAAAAAAGAAACTTAAAGTTTCAAAAAGTGCTTTTAATCGTTTAAGAAGCAAAGCTGGAAAAACAGCCGGGCTAATAGAAGGATCATTACCAAGCACTTAAAAAATTGAATGACTTTGCATGGTAAAAAACTTTTACTATGCAAAGTTATCAAACCTTATCTTTTTTATAGATATCGTGCTTAAACTAAGTTAAGCTTATTCTTGATAATTACGTATTTGACTTTGATACCACTAAGCTAATTTGTTAAGTCAGCAGCATAATTTAGGATATATGTTTTGGATCCTCAATTTAACAGTGAACGCCAACAGTCCGAGCCATTTAAAATTGAGGACATTAGCTACACCCCCTCTTCTGAAGAACTTGAAAGAAGAATTTTTGGAGCCTGCATTGGCTTAAACTACTCAGAGGAAAACGCGAATCAATTAATACAAAGACTGCCTCAACTTCTCTTATCACCCAAGTGTTGTGACATTGCGCTTGAAATTATTCGAATAAGCGGGAAGACAAAAACTTCTTTTGATACTTGTTTAAAACTACTTGAATTAGCTATTCCAAAAAAAGATTCCTGCGAACCACTAATAAACTTAATACTTTTAGCTTCTAAAAACTTTTGTTTTAGCAGTTTTGTAAAAGGTTTGTTAGACACCAGCGATCCAGAAGGCTTTTTATCAGCAATCAATGAAATACCAACAACAATAAAACTTTTGGGAAGAGAGACAATACCTAGGCAAGCACTTTTAGATTTATGTAGCGCCACTGATATTAAACGAGCACTCGAAGTTATAAGAGTATACCAATATGATGACCCTCCATATGCCCCTAATGATATTGAAAATATACAGAGAACTCGTAGAGAAGTTTTTAAAGTTTTTAGAGGTGCGATTGACTTAAGCTATGGCTTTGAAGCTTTAAAAGTGGAAGCAAAAAAAATTCCATTTATTGATCATTCATTACAAGGGCTTTTTGGAATAGCTCACGCAAAAGCTACTTACAACTTAAACTCTATTTCTTCTGAGGAATACCCTGGAAACGGAGTTGTTTACTCTGGTTTTAAGATTGAAGAATTTTTGCCTGGTACAGAAAAGACTTCTAGCACAATGCCTCCAGAATATTTAGAAAGCATTCCTTGGGCAGCCGATGTATTCATGGATTTTGCAAGATTTCAAATTGCTGAAGTAAGAGGAGGGATTATCTTAAAAGGTCCAGAGAAATATGAATATACTTTAGATAATATTCCTTATGTGATGATAATTTATAATGAGCATTTTCTTAATCCATTTAAGATCATGAGTCTTTTGGTTCCTTCAGAATTAGTTTGGCCACAAATTTCTGAAGCAATGATCCCAATTGATACTTTTAAAGGTTTTGACACTAATCAGCCAAAAATAAATGGAAACTTGCTAAACCCAATTTCATTATATGCAGAAGCAAAAAAACGCGGATTGAATATTTTGAATTTAGGCTCTCTCTCTAATCTTGCTGGGCTAGCTAATGCATATCCACGCGGAAGCGAACCTTACTTTAGTTGGGAAAAAGAACTAGATACTACTAGAACCGGATGGGGATTTAGCACTGATATAGCTGGGCATTATCACAAATCTCATATGAATGGCAGATTAACAGAAGTAATGAGCCCTACATTTGAAAAACAACTTATAGCATTTCGAAATGCGCATAATTATGTTTACCAAATTGCAAACCGTTTTTTTTGTGCATATGATTTATTAAGATTATTTAGATCTTTTTGGCATAAAGGCATAACGTCAACTGGGAATGAACGCCATAAATTTGAAACAGATCAAGATGAAGTTGATCAAAATGACAGACAAATTGAAATGCTTCCTGCAGAAACTCGGATGCTTGAATTTGCTTATAAATGGCATCATGAACAAAAAGATAAAGCCAAGAATATAAGCGACCGGTATTTATTAGCTATTGCACCAACTTTTAACTATTCTAATGCAGTTAAATCTTCAATAATTCTAGATATAAGAGATATGACACTAAAAACACCGGATAAAGAAATTTATTTTCCAAGAAATACAGATGGAACAGGATCTCTTGAAAAAGGCTTATGGGCGCTTCATGTCCGCCCACATTTAGGCAGTATTGCTAGAGATCTGCGTTTTTTTGATGCAAATTGGCAGGGATTGAGTTTAGGATAGAGTAGATGATTATCCAAGAATCACCAAAAGTAGAACCAAAAGTTAAACCTGAAGAAACCAAGCCGGCTGAACCTGTTTCTCCTAAACCTTCTTCGCCAAGCCCTTCTTCTCCTAAGCCCTCGCCCACTACTTTGCCTATTAGAAGAATTCAACCCAAGCCTGATCATATTCCAGATCCAAGAGATACTCCAAACTTACCTAATATCCCCCCAGGAACATGCCCAATTGGTAAATGAAAAAAAAGATTCTTTGTGCGAATAAATTTTGTTATAGTTTTATTATGTAGTATTCAATTTTGTTCAATAAGAGGTATCAAAAATGGCTCCAAGTCCTGAAAATTCAAGTAGTCAATCTTTACCAGCTCAAAGCCAGTCACATTTGGTAATACCTGAAATAGATCAATATAAGAAAGATGCTGAAACTTTTCTTGCGGAAATCTCTAAAGAAGATTTACAAGTTATACTTAAAATTACTGGTCTTACTCAAGAAGAATTTAATGCAATTTTAGCAGAAACTTCATTTAGCTCTGACTCTACGTCTTGTAAAGACGGAGTAATCGCTGTGTCTGGTGGTAGGCTCACTAGATTTGATCTTATTACGCTTATGCCAACTAAAGAATTATGCGATCAACCAAAAGAACTTGCGAGTTTAATATCTAAACTTGACGGAGTAGAAAATTTAGATTTAACAGGTCTGAACTTTGACAATCATTTAGCTGAAATCTTAGAAAAGCTTCCAAAACTTAAGATACTTGAATTTTCAGCATATGATGATTTTACTACAAGCTCTCTTGGTTCAAATAAAACTTTAAATATTTTAAAAATTGATTTTAGAGGAAGCACTCCTCAGGAACTAGACTGGCAAAAACTCTCTCAATTCTCACAAATTAAATGGTTAATTCTAAAAAACGCTTCTAATTTAAGGGATCTTAGCTTTACTCAAACAATGACACAAATTTTTAGGTTAGAAATTTCAGGCTCGGCAGTAAAAACTTTCGAGCATTTTCCATTTCCATCTACTCTTATGGGCTTAGAAGCTGCAAACTCACAACTTGAAAGTCTTACTGGCTTGAAGGGCAAAAAACTTCTTAAATTAGACATCTCCGGAACAAATGTTAAAAACTTTGATCCCTTAGAAAACTCAGACATTTCAATTTTAACTGCAAAAGATCTAAAGCTCGATGATATTTCAGGACTTCTTAAAATGAGTTTCTTAGCTGTCCTGCATATTAAAGGTACAACTTATCCCGAAGATCAACAGTGGGTTATTGACAAGCTTGTAGAAAAAGGAGTTAGTGTATTTCCATATCCTAAAAAGGAAGAACCTAAAACTAGTCAAATTACTAGTGGTTTTTAGTTGGCAAACTTCAAGAACTAGTCTGGTATCTAATCAAATCTTAGAAAGCATTAAGTTACTTAACTCGTAGCAGCTTAGCAAACATAGCTCTCAATTATAATTTGTATCAAAATCTGCGTCAGCTGATTTTGCTTATACCCAGCGAAAGAATATCTGCAACTTAACGGTAAAGCCTAATGTCGCTGGCTATATACTCAACGAAGTATAGTTTTACCGGTACAGTTCTAAGCTCTTTGGGTAAATAGGATTTATCTAAGATCCGCAAAAGCCAAACCCGTCCACCTTCGCCAAGACTACGGAGGGCAAGTATCGGATTTGCCTGTTTTTCGTTGAGTATATTTATACTTGACATATCGTAATATCGCGATATATACTTATATTATGAGTAGTATAAACAAGCTTCTTAGTTTTGAAGTTCTAACTGATGCTGCTGATTGTTTAAAAACAATTGCCCATCCTTGTAGGTTAAGAATTATTCAAATGCTTCTTGAGGGCGAATATACAGTTGGAGAACTTGCAGAGGCATGTGAAATCCCCAGTCATATGGCTTCTGAACATCTGACTTTAATGAAAGACAGAAATTTATTGTCATCTGAGCGTCGCGGAAGATCTTGTTTTTACAAAATCGAGCAAGACGCTCTAGGTAGTATTATTAAATGTATAGAAAAAAAATTTACATAAGTTTACAGGGTAATGCTTAAAAGTATCGCCCGTATTTAATTGGAGGAATTATGTATTGGAACTGGTTAAAGGGTGGAATCATTTTAGGATTATCATTCCTGTTGGCAGTTGCGGTAATAAAACCAATAGGTGTGTCAACTCAATTCGTTATTCTTGATGGAGTACTTGCTAAGCAATTTAACAATGAATTAATTGTTAAAGACGAAACTGCAAAAACTGGCTATGCAAGTTCAAACGCTTATCTGAATAAATCTGGAGGGAAGTATGCAAAAGAAGTTGCTAATCCAATAAATTACGGATTCCTATTTGTGGTCTTTATGTTTCTTGGCGGTTTCTTAGGTAAAAAAATGCAAAAAGGCGCCCAAATAAAACAATTGCCAGTGTTTCATTTAAATCGCTTTGGAGACAAACATTCTACTCGATATCTGCTCGCCTTCCTTGGTGGCGCAATTGTTCTCTGGGGAGCCCGGCTTGCAGGTGGCTGCACAAGTGGTCATATGATGAGTGGAATGATGCAAACTTCAATCAGTGGATATTTATTTGCGATTGCTGCCTTTATTGTGGCGATTCCTACTTCTATTTACATCTATAAAAACTAGGAGAATCTTATGGAACTTATATTAGCAATATTACTGGGAACTTTTTTTGGATTTGTTTTACAGCGTGTCGGCGCTGCTGACCCTGACAAGATAATTGGAATGCTTTCTTTAAAAGACTTACATTTAATGAAAACAATTCTAACTGCAATTGGATTTTCTTCTACT
>JAGRAS010000310.1 GCA_020434465.1 Bdellovibrionales bacterium
CGTGGTGTTGTAACATTGCCACATGGTACCGGTAAAGATGTTAAAGTTTTAGCATTAGTGACTCCAGATAAAGAAGCAGAAGCAAAAGAAGCTGGCGCTGATTATGTTGGATTAGATGAATACCTTGATAAAATTAAGGGAGGATGGACTGACGTTGATGTAATTGTAACCATGCCTAGCGTAATGGGTAAATTAGGGCCTTTAGGAAGAATCTTAGGTCCAAGAGGTTTAATGCCAAACCCAAAAACAGGTACAGTAACTATGGACGTTGGTAAAGCTGTTCAAGATGTAAAAGGAGGTAAAATTGATTTTAAAGTAGATAAAACGGGTATTGTACATGCCGCTATCGGAAAAGCATCTTTTGATGCTGATAAGATTGAAGGTAATGCACATGAGTTGCTTCAAACTATCATCAAATTGAAACCTTCAACAGCTAAAGGTACTTATATTAAAAGTATTTTTATGTCAAGCACTATGAGTCCTGGCATTCAGATAGATACTAAATCAGTTATTTAAGCAGGTTAAAAGTTTGAAATTATGACTAGAGAACAAAAAGCACAAGTAATAGACGATTTAACAAGCCAATTAGCTGAAAACAACACTATTTATCTTGCAGATATATCAGGATTAAATGCTTTAAATACATCAAACTTACGAAGAGCTTGTTTTAAAGCTAACGTAAAATTGGCAGTTGTTAAAAATACATTGCTTAGCAAAGCAATGGAAAAATCTGATAAAGACTTTGGAGAATTACCGCAAATCTTAAAAGGAAACACTTCTATAATGATTTCTGAAGTGAGTAATGCTCCTGCTAAAGTTATTAAAGAATTCCGTAAAAAATCTGATAAGCCAATCCTTAAAGGAGCTTATATAGAAGAAGCTGTTTATATTGGTGATGATCAATTAGATGCACTTGTAAACATCAAATCTAAAGAAGAACTTATTGGAGATATTATCGGCTTGTTACAATCACCGGCTAAAAATGTTATTTCAGCATTACAGTCTGGAGGTAATAAGTTATCAGGAATCTTAAAAACATTATCAGAAAGATAAAAAACGCACTTATAAACTATAATAAAACAAAATTTAAAACAAACAGAAAATGGCAGAGTTAAAAGAATTCGCAGAAAAATTAGTTAACTTAACTGTAAAAGAAGTTAATGAATTAGCAGATATTTTAAAGAATGAATATGGTATTGAGCCTGCTGCTGCAGCTGTAGCTGTTGCAGGTCCTGCTGCTGGTGGTGGTGAAGCTGCTGCTGAAGAGAAAACAGAATTTGATGTAGTACTTAAAGCTGCAGGTGCTTCTAAATTGGCAGTTGTTAAATTAGTTAAAGAATTAACTGGTTTAGGACTTAAAGAAGCTAAAGAATTGGTAGATGGAGCTCCTAAAACCATTAAAGAAGCAGTTTCTAAAGATGAGGCTGAAGGTCTTAAAAAATCTTTAGAAGAAGCTGGCGCTGAGGTAGAGCTTAAATAAGCACATCACAGTTTCTAAAACTAAGGTTTAGGTCTTTTGAATGTAAGGTTCAAAATGGCCTAAACCATTTTGCATATATATTCGTTCTTATAAATTTCGTAAGTTTTTTAATTAAAAATTTTCTCCATTGTCAACAACAAATAGTACTGAAAGAATAAACTTCGCATCAGCTAAACTGGTTACTGATTATCCTGATTTTTTAGATATTCAGATTAAATCTTTCCAAGATTTTTTTCAGTTAGAAACCAAAGCAGATGAAAGAAGTAATGAAGGTTTGTTTAAAACTTTCTCTGATAATTTCCCAATTACAGATACAAGAAACCAATTTGTACTTGAGTTTTTAGATTACTTTGTAGACCCACCAAGATATACCATTCAAGAATGTATTGAAAGAGGGTTAACGTATAGTGTTCCTCTAAAGGCCAGATTAAAATTGTACTGTACAGATCCGGAACATGAGGATTTTGAAACCATAGTTCAGGATGTGTATCTAGGTACCATTCCATATATGACCCAAAGCGGAACGTTTGTAATTAACGGAGCTGAGAGAGTTGTTGTTTCACAATTACACCGTTCTCCGGGTGTATTCTTTGGCCAATCTTTCCATGCTAATGGAACCAAATTATACTCTGCAAGAGTAATCCCTTTTAAAGGCTCTTGGATAGAATTTGCTACTGATATCAATAACGTAATGTATGCGTATATTGATAGAAAGAAAAAATTACCAGTAACTACATTGTTCCGTGCCATTGGTTTTGAGAGAGATAAAGACATTTTAGAGATTTTTGACTTGGCAGATGAAGTTAAAGTTTCTAAAAGCGGCCTTAAAAAAGTAATCGGACGTAAGTTAGCGGCCAGAGTGTTAAAAACTTGGCATGAGGACTTCGTTGATGAAGATACAGGAGAGGTAGTTTCTATTGAGCGTAATGAGATTATTCTTGATAGGGATACCATTATAGAAAAAGAACATATTGATGAAATAGTTGATGCAGATACCAAAACGATTCTTCTACATAAAGAAGATACTGAAATGGGAGAC
>JAGRAS010000311.1 GCA_020434465.1 Bdellovibrionales bacterium
TACGCAATCCGGGCTTTTAAAAGTTCTTAGAAAAGCAGATTTAACTTTTCCTGCAATGCATGGAGCCTTTGGGGAGGATGGTGAGATTCAAGGAATACTTGAAAAAGCAGGCATACCTTATATCGGTTCAAGTAAAAATGCTTGCGAATTATGTTTTGACAAATATGAAGCCAATAAACTTATTACTGATCAGGGATTTTTTACATTACCCTCTATGCTTTTAAAAAGGGGGCAGAAAGATATCAGTAAGAATATTAAAAAATTTTTTAAAGAGAATAAAATTAAACGAGCGATTGTTAAGCCAACTGCAACTGGTTCGAGTATCGGAGTAAACTCTGTAACAACACCTAAACAAGCTGAGCTAGCTGCAAGAAGTTTATTTAATAAAGGCGGGTTTAAGCGAATAGTTATTGAACCATTTTGTGAGGGGGTAGAATTTACCGCCGTTATCTTGCAAAATAAATTTGGTTTGCCTACGTGTCTACTCCCAGTTGAAATTGAAGTAAGCTACGACCAGAATCAAGTATTTGATTATAGAAAAAAGTATCTTCCAACTCATCAAGTTGGATATCGTTGCCCACCTAGTTTTGACGATCAGATTATTACCAAAATACGCAGACAGGCTGAGCAGCTTTTTGCTTTTTTTGGAATGAAAGATGTGGCTCGTTTCGACGGTTGGGTACTTCCTGATGGTAATATTTGGTTTTCTGATTTTAACCCTGTAAGTGGAATGGAACAAAATAGCTTCCTGTTCCTACAAGCAGCAAGACTAGGATTTAGTCACCGTGATGTCTTAAGGTATATTGTAGAGAATGCTTGTAGGCGTATTGGTATTGATTGGCAAACTCCTGTTGAAAATCCAGTAAGAATAAAGAAGAAAAAACAGATAAATATTATTTTTGGTGGAAATACTGCTGAAAGACAAGTTTCAGTGATGTCAGGAACAAATGTATGGCTTAAGTTAAAGACTTCAGAGAAGTATGACCCGCATCCATATTTATTAGATATTCACGGATCTGTTTGGAAGATTCCATATGCCTATGCATTACACCATACTGTTGAAGAAATTACAGAGGTATGTAAGGAAGCTAGAAAAAACTTTATTCAAAATGAACGTTTAAAAAATATTGTGCTTGAGGATCTAGCACCAAGGCCTGAGCAGCTATCAGAAGAAGTATTTGTTCCTGAAAAAATGTCGTTCCAAGACTTTGTTAAAAAATCTAAGTATGTATTTTTGGGTCTACATGGTGGGCCAGGTGAGAACGGTGAGTTTCAAGAGATTCTTACTAAAGCTAAAGTTCCTTATAATGGGCCAAGGCCAGAAGCTTCTAGGCTTGGAATGGATAAATATAAAACAGGTTTAATTGCTTCAAGGCTAGGAGACTATGGAATATATTCTGCTAAAAGACTGCTGTATTCTACTCAAGAGATTAGATCTAAATCTCGTGAAGATTATCAAAAATGGTGGAAAGATATAATTTCTGAATTAGGAAGCAAGACTGTAATTGTGAAGCCAAGAGGGGACGGTTGTTCAGCAGGTATTCTTAGACTTTATAATGCTAAAGATCTAAAAAATTATGTGTATATATTATTGAAAGGTGATGCAAGAATTCCAGCAAATATTTTATCTAATCAGCCAGAGATAGTAGAGATGCCTCCAAAGTTTGAAGGTGGACTTTTGTTTGAAGAGTTTATTGCAAGTGATCATGTGCAAGTTTTGGATAATAAGCTTAGTTGGAAGCATGTAACAGGCTGGATTGAAATTACTGTTGGTGTTTTTGGTGAAAAGAATAAAATGAAAGCGATGAATCCAAGCATCACTGTTGCACAAAGTAGCGTACTTTCAGTTGAAGAAAAGTTTCAGGGAGGTACTGGAGTTAATATTACGCCACCTCCAGAAAAGTATGTGCCGAAAAATATAGTTACAAAAGCCAGGAGAAAGATTGAAATTTTTGCAAAAGAGATGGGTCTTTCAGGCTATTCTAGAATTGATGCTTTTTTAGATATAAAGAGTGGCGAAGTTATAATTATCGAGGCTAATACTTTACCAGGCTTGACACCTTCGACAGTTATTTATCATCAAGCATTGGCTGAAAGACCATCGATGTATCCTAGAGATTTTTTAGAGAAAATTATTGAGTCAAGTCAAATGCGAGGGGATTCAAAGTCTTGGTTGTCAGTCTTGAAATCAAATGGGAAATCCCCGCCTGTAAAGTCAAATGAATATAGGCCAGAGCAGCGAGCTAAAGTTCTTAAATAGCGCTTATTTCTGGTCACAAGATCTGTCACTACATCAAATGTGGCACCGCCTTGCTTTAGCTCAATCCAAGCATCACGAATCGCTATGTTAAGGCATTTAGCCTGTTCTTGATTTGCTAAAAAATCTTTATGTGCAAATAGATAAACTTCTTTGTTTTCACAATGTTTTTCTGGAATTCGTAAGGACTGACATGAATTGAAAATCTCATTGAAATGATAGTTAGGAAAACAAGCAATTGCTTTTACGTTTCCAGTATTAT
>JAGRAS010000312.1 GCA_020434465.1 Bdellovibrionales bacterium
GTCGGTTAGCTATTGGAAAAATTTTCAATGGCAAAGTAAGAGCTAAAGATTCATTAGCAAGAATTGATGAACAAAATAATGTTAAGCCCTTAAAAGTTACTAAACTTCAAACTTATCAAGGTCTCGAAGTTAAAGAAGCAGACTTTGCTGAACCTGGAGATATTATTTTAATTTCTGGGCTCGAAGAAGTTTCAATCGGTGACACAATTTGTTCGGCAGAAAATCCAAAACCATTAAAACGAATATATGTGGATGAACCCACTGTTGGAATGACATTCTCTGCAAACAACTCTCCTTTTTCTGGTCGTGAAGGAGATATAGTTCAAAGTCAAAAAATTAGAGACCGCTTGCTAAAAGAGATTCTTTATAATGTAAGCTTGCAGGTAGAAGCTCCAAAAAACAGTGATACTTTTATTGTTAAAGGCAGAGGTGAACTACAGCTAGCAATCCTAATCGAAACTATGAGACGAGAAGGCTTTGAACTTTTAGTTGGCCGCCCTAAGGTTTTATACAAAGAAAAAGATGGTAAACAACTAGAGCCAATTGAGCATGTGTTTATAGATTGCGCAGAATCATTCTTGGGAGTCGTGACTGAAAAGATCTCTCTTAGAAAAGGACGTATGCTTAATATGGTTAATCACGGAACAGGCAGAGTAAGAGTAGAATACTCAATACCTTCACGAGGCCTAATAGGTTATCGTAACCAGTTCTTAACTGATACTAGAGGTACTGGAATTATGAATTCTTACCTCGAAGGGTTTGAGGAGCATCGAGGAGACTTTCCTACAAGGACTACTGGATCACTTGTGGCTGACAGATCTGGAACTGCTGTAGCATATGGACTCTTTAATCTCGAACCGCGAGGCCGGCTTTTTATCCTACCAGGCGATGACGTTTATGAAGGCATGGTTATTGGCGAGCACTCAAAATCTCAGGATTTAAATGTTAATCCTACAAAAGGGAAAAAGCTAACTAATATGCGTGCTGCAGGAAAAGATGAGAACGTACAACTAACTCCAATCCAACCTCTGTCACTAGAAAATGCAATTGATTTTATCAGAGATGATGAACTGGTTGAAGTAACCCCAAAAAGCATACGCATAAGAAAAATTAAACTAAAAGCAGGCGATCGAAGGGAAAGGTTATAATTTAAGTTTTCGTTCTTTCCTTGTAAATTGGAAGCTTAATTATAATTTTTGCACCCCCTAACTCTGAATTTCCTGCTTTAATTGTGCCTTTATGTTTTTTAACAATCCTATGGCAAATGGCAAGGCCAAGGCCAGTCCCAGGAAATTTCAATGCCTGATCTTCACGATAAAAAGCTTTAAAGACATCATCTAAATTTTCCGTAGCAAAACCAATTCCATTGTCTTCGATGGCAATTTCAGCAAACATGGATTTTTTTTCTAATGGACTAGTTAAAACTCTAATATGTACCTTTTCTTTATTAGAAGAATATTTAATAGAATTCGACAAAACGTTTTTAAATAGAACATTAAGCAAAATTTTATCACCATAAATTTTTGGTATTTTGCCAGAATCAATAAACAGCTTATCAGCTTGTACTAACTCCAAATTTTCAGATTTGATCTGATCTATAATTGCATTAACATCTACAAACTCTGCTATTAATTCTCCTGAACTAGTTCGAGAATAATCAAGTAAGTCTTTAACTAAAGTTTCTAGGCGTACGATTCCCTTTTTAATTTGTTCAAGATATTTTGTAACTGTTCCTTTATCATTTGCTGCACCATCTTCAGATAACAGCTCAGCAAAAGACTTAATATTTTGTAAAGGACCACGAATATCATGAGCAGCAATTGAGGCAAACTGCTCTAAATCTCTGTTAGAGGATAGTAGTTTTTGCTCATATCTAGTTCTCTCTCTAAACTCAAAATCTAATCTGTATAAAAGTGGTGAAAAAATAAACAAGCCTAAACTAATTAAAAGTAATACTCTAATTCCGGAAAAGAAATTTGAAAAGTTTTGTATTTTTTTTACACCAGCAAGACCTTTTTGCTTTAAGGTTGAACTAAGAGTTTCAAAATCTTCTAGTAAACCAGAGGAGGCTGATACGATACTATGTAAATTTGTATTTGTTATATTAATATCTTTATCTTCAGTTTTAGCCAGCTCTCTTGCTTGATTTATATACTCTTTAACTCTGGAATCAAGATTAATAGGCGACTTAGTAAACCAGTCTCTTTCAGACTGCGCTAAACCTGCTGATGTATCATCAGAAAGTAATATGTACTGCCCTTTTTCCATTTCCAAAGCGTTTTTCAATAAGGACTGACGCACCTTCTCGCTTGTTTCTGGATTTTCTGAGTGTAACAACGCAAAAGCAAGCATCGATATTCTTTGTGAAAGCATTTTTTGATTTCCAGTTGTAGCCTGATATAAAGCGTGCTTTGATTGTGATCTCAGGATTAGATTCTCAGTTAAAAAACTGGCACAAACTAATAGTAATAATATCGCTAAGCTAAACTTAAAAGTCCTACTAATTCGCGTG
>JAGRAS010000313.1 GCA_020434465.1 Bdellovibrionales bacterium
GATTGTAACAGAAAGTATTATAGTAGTTTTCATACAAGAAATTTTTTTAAGTTTAAAATAAATGAAAGCATTATATTTTAACCAACATGGCGAGGCTGATGTACTTCAGTTTGGCGATCTAGCTGATCCAGAAATTTCAGCTGGTGAGACATTAATCAAAGTAAATGCTGTAGCCCTTAATCACTTGGACATTTGGGTTAGAAGGGGGTGGCCAGGTCTCAATCTTAAACTCCCTCATATTGGCGGAAGTGATATTGCCGGAGAAGTTATCGAGACCAATTGCGATAAGACTTTGATTGGGAAGAAAGTAATTATTAACCCTGGTATCACAACCTCAGATGATCGATGGGTAAAATCTGGCCAAGATAGTTTAAGCCCAGGATATAAAATTATAGGTGAACAGTTACCTGGTGGTACAGCTGAATATGTAAAAGTCCCGACTAAAAACTTATTAGTTTATCCAGAAAATTTATCGGCTCAAGATGCGGCTGCCCCTGTACTTGTTGGTATAACAACTTGGCGTATGCTTTTTGACCGGGCAAAACTAAAACCAGGCATGACTTTACTTATTGTCGGCTCAGGTGGCGGGGTAAATCTCATGTCGCTGCTAATAGCAAAAGCAAAAGGAATCAAAACTATTGTGTTATGTGGCGGAGAAGAAAAACTTCAAAAAACTAAAAATTTGGGAGCAGATCATACAATAGATTATAAAGTTAGTCCCGACTGGCACAAAGAAGTCCTGAAGATCACACATGGGATTGGAGCAGATGTTGTTGTAGATAATGTTGGAGAAGCTAGCTTTGCTAAAAGTATTAAAGCAGTTGCTAAGGGCGGTGCAATTGTAACGGTTGGCAATACCACTGGGTGGAATATCAGTTACGATAACCGCGTGATCTTCTCTAAACAAATCTCAATTATTGGCTCAACTATGGGAAGTACCTCAGATTTCAATGAAGCAATGACTTTTATTTGGAAGAAAAAAATTAAAATTCCAATTGATACTGTTTCGCTCATAAAAGATGGAAAAGAAATGCACTTGAGAATGGAGAAAGGTGAGCAATTTGGGAAAATAGTTTTGCTTAATGAATGAAACTTGCTTGACCTAACATTAAGTTAGCTCTAATAAATTACGCAGCATATTAACTCTGTTTTTATAATTTAAAACTTCTTCTTCAATGTTCAAATTTGGTCTTTTTTGTTTTAGGATCTCCGCAACCGATTCAATCACACCCAACCCGTGCTCAGGTAAAAATTCTAGATCTAATCGCCTTCTAAAGATATCCTCAATTGTTTCTGCTTGCTCTATATCAATTGCGATTTCTATTTCTCCTTTTAAAATCTGATTATTTATCACCTCAAACATCGACTCATCATCTAAAAAATACTTAACAAGAGACCCATACCGAGTAACAAGTCTTTGAATAATCAACTCAGGTATATTTTTTTGTTTGGCTTCTGAAACAAAATTTTCTACATTTCCAATTGCGCCCTGGCCAGGTAGTTTTCTTTTTGCGAGTAATGGTTTGGTAAAATCTAATCCAGCTATGCTACTTACATGCTTAAAGCCTTCTTCAACTGTATTATAAGCACTAGTTAATTTTCCACCAATTAAACTTAGAATACCTTGATTATACGACCATCTATGACTTCTTGATATATGAGATAAAGAGCTATTACTTGATTCCTGATCGAAAAGAGTTCTAATACCTGCAAAGCAATAATAAAGAGAATTTCTATCTAAACCACTATTAGGGAAGTCATCTGCAAGTCTGGATAAAATCTCTTCTACTTCTTGCTTAGTTGGAATGGGATCTTCAGTTGGAGTTTTAACCTCGTATTCTGTTGTACCTACTAATGTTTTGTTTAAATACGGTATTACAAAGTAATATCTTCCTTTTTCCTTCATTGGAATCAAGATAGCAGGATTGTCCCACTGTTTATCAAACATTAAATGGCTGCCTCTGCTAAAACGTAAACTATTAGCCAATGGCCCTGGCTTAACTCTGCCCATAGAAGCAACCCAAGGACCCGCGCAGTTTACAACCAAGCCGGTTCGAATTGTATGGGAACTTTTCTCAAGTATATCAAACCACCCCACTTCAAGTTCTCCACTCTGATCTTGCATAACAGATACAACATTTGCATGGTTTAAACACAGAGCGCCTTCTTGTCTTGCTGCAATAATATTTTCAATAACTAGTCTAGTATCGTTCATTAAGCCATCTTGGTACCTCCAAGCACCAAGAACTTTTTGATTATTGTGGAAACCTAAAGTTTGTATCTCCTCTTTTTTTAACCATGAAAGAGGTCTGCTTTTTAAAAAAGATAGAAAGTTATAAATGCTTAAACCAATCCCTAGTTTATATCTGAGCCACTTTTGATCATTTAGTAAAGGAATTAAAAAATCTATCGGTTTTGTAATATGGCCAGCAGTTATAAATAGTTCTTCTCTAGATAAAAAAAAAAAAAAAACTTGCTTAAAATCAAACATCTCTAA
>JAGRAS010000314.1 GCA_020434465.1 Bdellovibrionales bacterium
AATCATTAAGACCAATGACAGGGCAGCCAGTTTTTTCAGCGAGATCCATAATCTTACAGATTTTTTTTGCATGGTAAGCAGCCAGTGAACCACCAAAAACTGTAAAGTCTTGTGCGAAGACAAAAATTTTTCTTCCACCCACATCACCATAGCCGGTAATTACTCCATCGCCGTAAAACTTTTTATCTTTTAAGCCAAAATTATCAGATTGATGAATTACGAACTTGTCAATTTCACAAAATGTTCCAGGGTCTAATAATTGCTCAATTCGTTCACGGGCAGTTAATTTGCCAGCAGCATGTTGTTTTGCGATTCTCTCTTCACCACCACCAAGCTCCGCTATCGCGTTTCTTTTATTTAATTCATCTACAGCACTCATATTAGTATGTATTCAAGTGTATTTTCGCTTAATTATCAAGTAGTTTACTGAGGTTTTAAGGATAAAAAATCAATGCTAAGCTCCATTTTGTATGTCAAAGAATAAAGAAAGAAAAGCTACTTTTCAGACGGCCTCTGGAATTGAACTAAAACGATTCTACGATCAGACTGACTGGCAAAAAGACTTTAAAGAAAACCTTGGTGAGCCGGGTAGTTTTCCATATACGCGTGGTGTTCATGAAACAATGTATCGAGGTCGTCTATGGACGATGCGTCAATATGCTGGTTTTGGAACTGCGCAAGAGGCAAATGAAAGATACTTGTATTTATTAAAACAAGGTACGACTGGTTTGAGTGTTGCTTTTGATCTGCCTACTCAAATGGGAAGAGATTCTGATCATTCGCTTGCAAAAGGTGAGGTTGGTAAAGTTGGTGTTGCAATTAGCTCCCTTGAAGATATGCGCACTCTTTTAAAAGGAATACCATTAGATAAAATTTCAATTTCAATGACAATTAACGCAACTGCAGCAATCTTATTAGCACTTTTGCTAGTTCATGCAGAAGAAGAAGGGGTTGCATGGAGCGATCTACGAGGAACTATACAAAATGATATTCTTAAAGAATACATAGCTCGTGGAACATATATTTATCCGCCTAAACATGCTTTAAAAATTGTAACTGATGTTTTTGAATTTTGTAGTAAAGAGGTTCCAAATTGGAATACAATTAGTATTTCTGGCTATCACATTAGGGAAGCTGGGAGCACTGCTGTACAAGAGGTTGCTTTTACACTTGCTGATGGAATTGCATATGTTGAGTCGGCATTAAAAGCTGGTTTATTGATCGATGAATTCGCACCAAGATTAGCATTCTTTTTTAACTGTCATAATGATTTTCTAGAAGAAATTGCCAAGTTTAGAGCTGCTCGCAGACTCTGGGCTAAAATTATGAAAGATAGATTTAATGCGAAAGATGAAAAGTCAATGATGTTACGCTTTCATACACAAACAGCAGGAAGCTCGCTAACAGCTCAACAACCGCTGAATAATATTACACGAACGACTGTGCAAGCTTTAGCTGCAACTCTTGGCGGCACACAGTCTTTGCATACTAATTCTTTTGATGAGGCGCTGGGACTTCCAACTGAGGAAAGTGCCGAAATTGCGTTAAGAACTCAACAGATTATTGCTTGTGAATCAGGAGTTGCAAGCTCTGTTGATCCTCTAGCGGGGTCTTTTTTAATCGAAAGTTTAACTGATAAAATTGAAGAAGAGGCTTTTAAGAGAATAGAACATATTGATTCTCTAGGTGGAATGGTTGCAGCAATTGAGGCAGGTTATCCACAGTCGGAAATTGAGACAGCTGCTTATCATTATCAAAAGGCAATTGAAGATAAAGAGCAGATTATTGTTGGTGTAAATGATTTTCGATCCATAAAAGAAAAGGAAACTAAAATATTAGCTATGAATCCCAAAGGGGAAGTGGATCAGATAGAGCGGCTGCAAGCATATAAAAAGCAACGTGATAAAAAAATAAGCTCTGAAGCTTTAAAAAAACTAAAAAATGCTGTATCGAAAAATGATAATTTAGTTTATCCAATAGTTGACGCAGTGCGTGATGCCTGTACTTTAGGTGAGATCTCTGATGTCTTGCGTCAGGAGTTTGGGGAACACAAAGAAAATTCAGCTTTTTAATATGCAAAATCAAAATCAAGCATTCACATTAATAGAGCTTCTAATAGTAGTTGCCTTAATAGGTGTTATTGTTGGCATAGCAATCGTTCAGTTGGCTGGTTATACAGCAGGAAGCTATGATGCTCGAGCTAAAAGCGATTTAAGAAATGCTGCTAATGCTGAAGAAGCATATTTTGTGCAATCTAGCGAATATGTAGCATGTGCAAACGTTGCCCAATGTGAGACTAGGTTGCCCCAGTTTTCTGCCTCATCTGGTACTAATATGGCAATCAGTTTATTGGGAACTACTGGGTTTGTCGGTACTGCCTCAAATGATCGTGGGACTAATGGGCTTGTTTACACTTGGAATTCAGTTCAGGGGGGGATGCAGTAATATTATTACTTGAGTTCTTTAAAAATCAACTTTATCCAGCACTTC
>JAGRAS010000315.1 GCA_020434465.1 Bdellovibrionales bacterium
ATCCGGAGTAGAAGTAAAGGATTTAGATAAAGGTGATATTGTTGAACTTAAGAAGGGAAATGTCAGTATTAGCCCGATAGATATTTTAAATTTTGGAAAAGATAGTTCTAAGCTAGAATCTATATTAGATATTGATAATTTAAAGGTTAAACGTGACTAGTGCATCAATTCTTCAGCTGCTAAATTTTGAAGATACAGGGGATGTAATGCATCGGTTGCGCTGGCCTGCGGCACAGCTAGCAAAGCAAAATCCTGAGCTTAGTATTCTAAGCTTAGCAGCAAGTGCCGTTGAGCGGCATGAATTAGCTTTAAAAGCAGACTTGCTTTTTTTGGTACAAAGCCATGACACAAGCTTGTTACCGATCATTAGAGAAAGAAAATCTAAAGGCTTAATAACGATAGTTGAGTATAATGATAATTTTTATTGCCCACCTTTAGTTTCTTCTGCAACAAGAGTTTGGAGCTCTCCAGAGATCCACAAAACTTATCAAGATTTTATGCTAGCTGCAGACTATTTGGTTACAACTTGTAATCAATTAAAGCTACTCTTTAAGAAAAGACTTGGGCTTGATGCAAAAGTTTTAAAAAATCATTTCCCATATAATTTAGAGGCTTTTGAAGATGTCTTTAGAAGTCCGAAAGATGTTATTCGAATCGGTTGGGCTGGTTCTTTAGGTCATATGCCAGATCTCTTAGCTTTTCTACCGAAAATTGAAGAGTTGATCTTGAGCAACGATAGATTCCATTTTTGGGCAATGGGTAATGAGGCAATTTCTAGATATGTAAAACTACCAAAAGAGAAATTTGTGCTTTTGCCATGGGGAAATATGGAGCAATATTTTTCTTTTTGGAAGCAAGTTGATATTGGAATTTCTCCTATGCTTGATGTTCCTTACAATCAATGTAGGAGTGATGTTAAAGCTATAGAGATGTCTGCTTTTGGTGTTGTGCCAGTTTTGCAAGATTTTGATATGTATCAGGAGTTTTCGCAGAATACAGGAATAAGTTTAGTAGAGGACTTTTCTGATATAATTGAGAAAATTAGAAATCTTGAAGCAGATCGTGAAAGTTTAAAGACTTTAGCGTTACAGGCTTATGGATATATAAATGATAAACGCTTAGGGGCGAATAATCTTGAACGACTTGAATTTTACAATTCAGTTTTAATAAAAAATAATGCATCGAATTGGACTTTTCCTCCTGGATACCATGAAATGGAGGGTACAAAACAAAAAGAAGATCAAATATATATTGCAATTAAAGAAACGGAAGCTTTTTTACATGCAAAAAAATTTAATCAAGCCTTAAAAAAGATTCAAGATGCTACTGACATAAATCAAGATAATCGTGATCTTGCAGTTGCCGAACTGAAATGTTTGCTTGCGTGTCAAAGTAGTCTTGCAAAAAAAAGATATGAATTTTGGACAAAGAAATTCCCAAATGATTTTCGTTTAAAAATATTAGGACTTAGATTTATGGATCAAGAAAAAGAACGTGCAGAAAAATTCTTAGAGGTTATTAATGCAGTAAGAGAAGCTGGAGATTTAGAAATAGAAGCTAGGAGTCAAACAATTATTGGCACAGTAGCTGCTGAGATTCGAAACTCTAATAAGTTCTTTTATAAAGTTGCTGAGGAAGTATTAAAAACCTATCCAAAAGCATATGAAATAAAGCTTTTATTAGCTCAAGAATATGAGCGCTTAGGAAACTTTGAACAAGCATTGAATTATTATCAAGAAATCCTCGAAGCGCAAAATATAGTTCAAATGTCTGGAAACTTTTTGATGCAAACAGACAAGGCCTATATAAGTTCCTGGATTGCAGCCTTAGAAAAGCGACTTTAGTTCGAGCTTTATTCAGCTACCGATATTTTTACTTAAAACCTGAATTCGGTTTAAACCCTTTAAATCTATTGAAAAATCGGACTTTCCCCATTCTATAAATATTATTTCACTATTGAGTAGTCTGATTGATATGCTAATATTTTTTTAATCAAAAATTAATAATTAAAGATGTACCGTGCCATCACTTGAGACTGCTGATAGTAGATTGCTGAAAGTTGTTAGGCGAGATGCTCGCCCGCATACTCGTTGGGAGCTTACCAGAGCATTCCCTGATGATGTTGACTCTCTAAGAGTTATGGGCAAGTCCTCAGTTTATAGTGACTCAAGGAATCGTATTAGGGGAGGGACGGTAGAGGAGATAATTGAAAATCATAAATTAACTGCTGGAAAACAATTAAATTCTAATCGATATTTTTTTAAAAAAACAGTTCGGCGAATTGAACGTTTAATAAATGATAAAAAATTAGACTTAAACACCGCTACTTTAATCTTAGATTTTTTCACTGATTATATTAATAACTATGGAATTTCTGCTGAAGATTTTAATCGGATTAAGCCCTTAGTAGAAAAGTGTTCACATGGTCTTTTCGAAAACAACCAAGAAAACCCAAGTGGTTTTCAAACTTTAGCAAGAAATTTGCATG
>JAGRAS010000316.1 GCA_020434465.1 Bdellovibrionales bacterium
GCCAATAAAACAAAAAGTAGAAGGAACGATGACTACAATTCGATATTACTATAAAAATGCAGAACAACAGGCTAGCCCACTTGAAATTATTAGAAACTATCAAAACGCAGTAAAAAACTTTGGTGGCACTGTTCTATATGAAAGACTTCCTCAAGAAATGGATGGAGGAGAAACTACACTACAAGCAACTGCTGCTGGCAAACTCCATTGGATAAAAGTTGAACCTGATATTTATAGCGCTCCTACACAAAGCTATAAATTGCAAATTGTTGAAGTTCAAGAAATGAAGCAGTTTATATCAGCTAATGATTATATGAACGAATTGAAAGAAAAAGGTTTTGTAACTTTATATATTAATTTTGATACAGGAAAATGGGATCTTAAGTCTGATTCTGATGTAATTATTAAAGAATTAGTAACTATGCTGCAAAGCGATTCAAATTTAAAACTCTCAATTGAAGGTCATACTGATAATATAGGTAGTCCAGAATCAAACATTAGCCTGTCACAAAACAGAGCAAGAAGTGTTATGGAAGCACTTATTAAAGGTGGAATCAGCCAAGAAAGACTTACATCAACTGGATTTGGACAAGAAAAACCTATTGCAGACAATAGAACTGAAGATGGAAGAGCCAAAAACAGGCGTGTTGAGTTAATAAAAGTTGAGTAAACGCTTTGATATTATATTATAGTTGAATTAATCTTCACTAGAAAAAGATCTGTTAAAGCATCCCCTTTTTCTCTCAGTGTGTTTAATACAGCAATAATTAGTGATATTAAAATTTTCTGGAGTGATCAAAATAGACCCTTTAATTTATTACAAGCACTTTAATTACTAAAAATAGAATTCACAGGCTCGGACTTAAAAAATCAATCACGCTGATCTAAAAGCCTTTGAATTTTTGTAAATCTTTCACGGCCATCTTTCATAACTTCATTTAAATCAGCAGGAACCACTGGGCGCTCTAACCATTCTTTAAGAGTTTCAGGAGGATTCTCTCCTAAATAGATATAATGTGGATCAAGATCAGCTAATTGCTTAATCATAGCTGTGCTATGAGTTATTAAAAAATATAAACCTTTTGATTTATGGCTATCTAAAATATTTTCTTTGATTTCTATTCCCATCCCAGCAGAAACAGAATCTGATAAGCCAATGTCTGGTTCATCAAAAAAAACTATGTGGTATTCATCTCGCTTATTTGACGTTCTAACAGCTCCCTGAAACGCAATTATAGAATTAAAACCAGTAGAGAACTGCCTTTCATTAAACCATTTCATTTTCTGCAAGCCAGCACCAGTACGTTCATCCATTCCTAAAAAAATACCCTCATATGCAAAATCTTCTTCTGCAACCATTAGTAAGAGTGCTTTGAATAAGCTTTTACCAGATGCATTTTCACCTAACACAAGCACTAAAGGAGAGCTTCCTTTCTTCCAATGAACTGGTACAATCGCAGGTTCGTTTTCTTCAGCGCAGAAAGCCCGAGTTTTTAAAGTTTCTTTGATTAGAACTTCTATTTTTTGCAGTTTTAATATCAACTCTTTCTGTTGATCAACGCTTGGAGCCTCAAGATCCTCTAACCCGGTTGGCTTACTACCTTCTGGCTTTTTAACTCTTAATGAATCGTCTTGAATCTCTGGGTTATTCATCTTCTTATAAACTTCAAAAGGAAGTGATTAGTTAAATCACTATAGATTAAAATCTGTCAAATTGGGATGAATTTATGAAATATTATCACTGCCACAAATCAACCTTTTCTTGGCTGCTGTTCAATATCAGTTAATAAATAACAAAAAGGGAGGGAGATCGAATTAAATGAGAGTCCTTTGGCGGTGCCGACTTCGCCTAAGCTAAGACGGCACCGCCTAACCTCAAAAGACCCAACTGGGTCTTTCTGCTTAGCCTCAGCAGTTCTCCACCACCGTCACTACAGTTCGCGTCGGGATTACGCGAACTTCGTGAACCATTGGTGCTTCGGGGGCGGGGGTTAGCCGCTCCACCTTAGGGGGAGGAAGTTGACGCGGAGTCGCAGGCAGTTGGTGAACAGCCGGCCTTACTCGAATGAGAGCCCACTGCCCCCACTCTGAACTCCACACCCAGCGCTTCCCCACAGGGGCTGAGTACGGCGGGCGCGCCCCCATCAGGCTTTCACCTGCTTCGGCTCTGCCGCCGAAAGCAAATGAAGCTGCAAGAACCGCGCACGCTACCAACAGAAGAGACTTAATCATGCTTTCTCCAGTCTAACCGCACTGCGCGGTCGTTAAAGCAATAACAGGTATTACTTTAACGACCACGCCTTAAAACCTTCGCATTTAATTGCGATCTACCCATATGAATCACTAGCGAAAAAGCTAGTAAATTTTAAAAATGACGGAGGAATTGAGTCACCAAGCTTTCTAAATCATATAGAAAGCTAAAAAACAATAAAAAAATGATACCACTTAAAAGTTACGCAACCTAACAGTAAATCATCCTTCTTTT
>JAGRAS010000317.1 GCA_020434465.1 Bdellovibrionales bacterium
ATCAGAGAAAAATACTCTAAACAAGAGTTGCCAATTGTAATAGTTACCTCGATTATCGAAAGTAAAGATCTAGCAGCAGCTTTTGCAGTTGGTGTTAATGATTTTGTTACTAAACCAATTGATCTTCTAACTTTACTCACTCGAGTTGATAATCAGTTGGCTTTAAGAAGCTCTTATCAAGCTATTAGGCAGCAAGAAGAAACAATTAAAAAAGCTTTTGGAATACAACAGGCAATAGGAAATCAATTGCCTGCAGGAATTGTAGTGCATGATTTAGAAAATAAAATCATTTATTCAAACAGCACTTTTAAACAGTTTTGCATGTTAAAGACAATAGATTTTACTCAAGTACCAGACTCTTTATTTTCCGGGATTTTTGCAGAAGACTTAAGAAAGTTACAAACTAAGATTTTTGATGACAGCTTGTATGAAGGGAGACAGGAAGTAAAATCTTTAGGAAAAGATACTAGATATTTAGAAGCTGTAACTAATATTATTAAGATAGGGAATAGTGGGAATCTGCGCTTATGGTCGTTTAGGGATATAACAGAGACTAAAGTTTTTGAGCGAAAGTTAGCAGAGCAGATAAGGCTGGATACTGTTGGTATTTTTGCTACCGGAGTGGCTCATAACTTTAATAATGTTATGGCAAGTATTTCTGGAGCTGTAGATCTGATTGCTAGAAATAAAATAGAGAACCCAAGAGATTCTAAATGCATAGATATTATTCGGCGCTCACTGGCAGGAGGGAAAGATCTTACAGCGAAGATGTTTGCTCTTAAGCCAATTTCTGTTGAAGAGGAGAGAGATTTTACACAAGTAAAAGAAATTGCCAGTCTGATATTGTCTGAAGTCAAGACTTCAAGCTTAAAACCTGAGTTGAAGTATAATTTAAATGTTGAGCCCGAGAACCTTTCGATAAAAATTGACCCTAAGAACTTTACAACGATAGTGAAGAATTTGGTTTTGAATTCTATGGATGCTTCACAAGATGGTGCTGAAATAGCTCTTGATTTTATTTTAGATGATACAAATAAAGAGGTTAATATTAGTGTACGAGATGTTGGCGCTGGTATGTCTTCATCAATAAAAGATAGAATGTTAGAGCCTTTCTTTAGTACCAAGAACATTGATAAAGTTAATAAAATTAGCAGGCTTGGGAATGGGCTAGGGATGTGGAACGTACATAACCTGATACTTGGTTTAAATGGCTCTCTTGATGTAAAGTCTTCACCTGGAGAGGGCACAGAAGTACATGTAAAACTGCCTATCCAGTGAATAGGTTTTAGATTTATTAAAACTGAGCGTTTGATTGAGCTCACTCACGCCGAGGTCTTACTGAGCGTTTAGCTCTTATTCCATTTTTCTCTAAAATAATAGTATAATTTTTGTTTTAAGACTTTGATCTTACGGATTGTCGTCTGATAAGGTAGATAAGTATTGCACAAGATTTCAGGCATTCTTAATGGGGGAGATTTAATAATGGAAGAGAATGTACTTTTGCTCGTTGAAGAAAACGGAGTTGTTAGTATTACAGTAAATAGACCAAAAAGTTTAAATGCCTTAAATATTGATGTTCTTCAATCATTTATTATTGAGCTTGAAAAAATAGCATCTCGAGAAGATGTAAGAGTTGTTTTGATTACTGGTGCCGGTGAAAAAGCATTTGTAGCTGGTGCAGATATTCATAGTATGGCTTCGTTTGGCAAACGAGCAATTAGTGAATATATAGAGCTTGGTCAAAGAGTAATGCGTAAGCTTGAAACACTCTCGGTTCCCGTGGTTGCTAAAGTGAATGGTTTTGCTCTTGGTGGCGGAATGGAATTGATGCTTGCTTGTGATGTAGTTTTCATTTCTGAAAATGCGAAATTAGGACAGCCAGAAGTTAATCTTGGAATCATTCCTGGTTTCGGTGGAACGCAGAGAATTATTCAGAGAGCTGGGGTTGGAACTGCCAGACGTTTAACTTTTGGTGGCGAGATTATTACTGCTAATGAAGCTTTTACTCTTGGCTTGGTTGATAAGGTTGTAGTTGCTGAGGAATTAGATGCTTGCGTGAATGAGTTTTTAACAACCATTACTATGAAAGCTCCTCTTGCAGTTAAGAAAGCCAAGGAAGTAATCCGACTAGCTACAGAAAATACTTTGTTAAGTGGGCTTAGGCATGAAGTTGAAGCTTTTAATGAGCTTTTCCAAACAGAAGATTGCAAGGAAGGCATGGCTGCATTTTTAGAGAAACGGCCAGCAAATTTTAAAGGAAAATAATATGAGCTGGTTAGATGGCTATACTTTTGATTTAGATGAAGAAACCTTGATGATTCAAGAAACAGCCAGGACATTTGCGCAGAGTGATGTTGCACCACTTGCAGCAAAGATTGATCAAGAACACTATTATCCTGCTGAGCTTATTCCAAGAATGTCTGCTTTAGGATTTATGGGAGCTTTAATTCCTGAGGAGTATGGTGGAAGTGGT
>JAGRAS010000318.1 GCA_020434465.1 Bdellovibrionales bacterium
ACATTTTTGTCTTCTGAACTGACAGCAAGCAATTCTTTTAATGTATTATCTGTTGAGCCATCGTCAACATAAATAATCTCATATTCACAATCCATTCCTTTAAGGATTTTACTTAGCTCCTGGTAGCCAAGCTTAATATTGTCTTGCTCATTATAAACTGGAACAATTACAGATAAACTTTTTTTCACTTCAACCCTTTTTCTACAACTTATCAATTTGTAAAAACTATTTTTAAATCTAATAAAGGCAATTTTTTCGCCTTCAAACAAACCACTTTAGGCTAGCATAGTTACATTTCTTAGTCATGCTATCTACTCTATATCTTAGCCAATAATCTAAATAGAAATCATGATTTATCTGAGTATTTTCAAGCATTTGCTTGATAGTCATAGATAGGCTAAATTAAACTTAAATTGACCTAAAATAATTAGGAATCCAATCCAAGCTTTTTTGCTTGTAGCATTTTTTATTAGGATAATAATATGTACGACGAAAATTTAGTTAAACCAATGAGAGAAGAGCTTACATCCCTAGGCTTCCTTGAATTAAAAAACCCAGAACAAGTTGATCAGGAACTTAAAGATTTTTCTGGCTGCACACTAGTTGTTGTGAATTCTGTTTGTGGTTGCGCTGCTGGAGCATGCAGACCAGCTGTAAAATTAGCACTAACAACATCAGAAAAAAAACCAGCTAAACTAACTACTGTTTTTGCAGGGCAAGACCAAGAAGCAACTGCTCAAGCAAGATCATACTTCACAGGTTACAAACCTTCTTCACCAGCAATAGCATTAATCAAAGACGGTAAAATTGCTGCAATGATAGAAAGAACTGATATTGAAGGACGCTCAGCCTCGGATATTGCTGAAGAGCTTAAGCAGCATTTCTCTGAGTTATGTTAAACTAGAATTTCTTTTAGAAAAAAAATCTCAAAGTTTTAGTTTTTGCTAAATCTATAAACCTATTTTAGTTGGGCTAGGATTTGGGCAGCCAATTGATTCAAAGGACTTAGATAAGCCAGAAATTTCTTCTTGATAATCAGCAAACTCAGGTTGATCTTTAACTGAAGATAGCACTGCTAGTACAGATGGGTGCTGATATTTATGGTGAATTAGAACTTTAAGCATACTTAATAAAGCACTAGGCTTATAAGATAATTTATCGTTTTCAATAAAACTAATTACACTATCCAAAATTGTTTTCCTGGTAGGATAATCTTTACGCAAATTAACAGAGAAAAATTCTTTTATTACATCTGGAGAGCCATTAACAAATTCAAGTAAGTATTTACGGCCAGGCCCACATGAGAAACCAAAGTCTTTGGCCCAATTCAAACAAAGTGAAATAGTTCTTAATTTTATGTATGCTTTGTAATCTTGGCCGTGTAGTAAGGCTCCAAAAATAATTTTTGATGTAGGTTTAACTTTTGCCTCACACATTGCCTCAGCTAAAATCTTTGAAATCTCTTTAAAAACAGGTCGATCAAAATCTTCTTTCCTAGCAAGCTTAGTAAAATCTCGACTAACTTTTTCTAATAATTGCCCATTAAGCATTTTAAAACTTGCTAAAAGATAAATAATCTTAACAATATGTTGGAAGTTTAAATCAGGAGCAGTAACAGCATGCTCTGCCAGAAGCTTTGCAATTGGGGCAAGAAAATCACTTTGTTTATTAGCGAATCTACGCATTAATAAAGTTAAGTTGCCACTAATCGGATAAAAACTATCCACTCTGCTGCCCATAGGCAAGCGTTCTAAGTAGCTCACTGCTAGCTTAGACATCTTAACTTTTTCATTTGATTTCATGTAGGGACTAATACGACTTAGAATAGCTGAGATTGTTTTTAAGCTAGGTATTTGTTTTGTATTTTTAAAATCTTCTAAAATTTCAGCTGTCTTCCTAGCAACAAATTTCTTATGCTTGCTTTCAATTTTTGCATCAGTAGCTCTTACCTCAAAAACTGCCTGCCTAAAGATAAACTCTTTATCTGATCTATCTAAGAAATCCTTCTTTTCAGCAAGAAAGTCATAACACTCATCCCAGTCGGCCAGGCGCACGGCATGCGGCCTTGCGATTCTTTCTAAAATGCGATGCTTTAAACTAAGTTTATCTCTGGATGCAGAACTAATCACAACACCTCACTCGATTAGTTTTTTAAACCTAAGCAGCAAAACTGCTTATACGATTTTGTATAATTTTTTACATTCATTTGTCAAAATCAGCAAACTTATTGGATACCAAAAGTAGTTTTCAAGTCCAACACCAAAAGCGTGAACTAAAAATAGCAAATTTATAAGCATAAACACTATTAAATCTTGCAATCTAAAGCTATAAGCTAAATAAGCAACAAGTGGAATTAAACAAAGCCAGTCAAAGCCCCATCCATAGGGAGAGAAAATCATACATAAGGGCAAAAGATAGATAGTTTTTTTATACTCAATTCCTTTAAAGTTACTTCTGTAAAAATAA
>JAGRAS010000319.1 GCA_020434465.1 Bdellovibrionales bacterium
TTCAAAGTAGTTAGAGACAACAGGGCTAATACGATACTTACTATCCAAAATCGAACAATAATTTTGGGTTCTGCCCAACCTTTTAGCTCAAAGTGGTGGTGAACTGGAGCCATACGAAAAACACGTTTTTTAGTCATCTTATAATAATAACGCTGAATAAGAACTGATAAAGCCTCAACAACAAAAACACCGCCAGCAACAATTAAAACAAGCTCTTGCTTCACAAGAACTGCAATAAATCCAAGCGTACCTCCCAGTGATAGTGATCCTATGTCACCCATAAAAACCTGAGCAGGAAATGTATTATACCAAAGAAACCCCAAACCAGCTGCGAAAATAGAGGCAAGGATAACTGTAAGTTCCCCCACCCCTGGAATATAAGGAATCTGTAAATATTCTGCCAATTTTATATGACCACCAAGATAGGCAAAAATAGCATAAGTAACAGCAACAGTCATAACTGGTCCGATTGCCAAACCGTCTAAACCATCAGTTAAATTTACTGCATTTGAAGTGCCAATAACTACTAAAATTACAAATGGTATAAAGAAAACTCCCAAGGGAAAAATAATTTCCTTAAAAAACGGGAAAGTTAGATTCGATGAAAAACCAATTGAAAGCAGGATAATACCAGCAATAGCTGCGATGATAATTTGCCAACTTATTTTTAACTTTTCTGACAAGCCAGCTGAGTTCTGCTGAGTTATCTTTCTCCAGTCGTCTACAAAACCCACAGCGGCAAATGCAAGCATTACAATTAATGTAAGCCAAATATATAGATTAGTTAAGTCTGCTAAAAGTAGCGTAGATAATAAAACGCTTCCAACAATTACCACCCCCCCCATTGTGGGTGTCCCTTTTTTTGTTTCATGAACTTTTGGCCCATCATCCCTTATTGGCTGACCTCTAATACCCAGTTCTCGCAACCTTCCAATAAAGACAGGCTGAAAAATCAAAACTAAAATAAATGTCAGTAAAAATGCCAACATTGCTCTGAAAGTTTGATATCTAAAAACGTTAAGCCAGCCGTATGCCTCATGAAATGAGTATAATAGATGATATAACATGAAAAAAACTCCTTAAGTGCCAGCTGTCGAGGGTCTTAACCTTTCTAATTGAAAATTGTCAACAACACACGGTAAGCTCCAGTTTAAAACCGATATAAAACTACTGCTGATTTAGTAATTTGAAAAGAGGAAAGCTTAAATCCTCTATAGAGAGTCTGTTAATCCCCAATAACCTTGGCAAGAGACAGCAGTTCAGCACTAATTGCTAAACTAGCTTTTTTTGCCAAGCTAACATCTACCTGTATTCCCAATTTATTATCATTCTCATAAAAATTTACTATAGCTGCTGGTATACTTTTCATTGCTCCACCAATGCTTAGCACTGGTTTGCCAACAAGTTTTTTTGCTAATGAATCTCCACTACTTCCAGCACCACTACCTAAGTATAAGATTTTGCAGGTCTCAACTTCAGACACCGTACTAGTTGACTTAAAACCTTCTATTTTATATGCCTTCCCTTGGATATCTCTTCCGGAAGTGATTTGAGATAAAAACTCAAGCATATTTTCATCACCAACTACACAGACTCTAAAATTAGAACCATCTTTCGAAAACGCTGCCTCAGGCCAGGTAGTAAATTTGGTTAAATGAAAAACATGCGCGGCTTTGATTTTGGTTACACGAACCTCTTCAGCTGTAACAGAAATAGCTTGAAGTAGAAAATAAGCAAACAATAAATAGAAAAACACCGATAAGCAACCAAAACCTTGCTTCCTTCCACAAGCTTTAAAAAGCACCATAAATGGTTGCATAAAAAAATCTTAAAAAGTTACAGTTACTGTACCAAAAACTGAGCGATCAATTTCTGTTGAAACTGGACGTAAAACCTGACTCTCAAATTCTTTATGTTCATCATGTAAAAGATTTCGACCAACAATTGCTAATTCAACTGATTCTGTCGCCTGCCATGCAAGCCGAGCATCCATCTCCATATACTTATCTGCAAATTCTTCAGAAATATGATCGACATAGCGAAGAATAGCATCAAAAGTAATATCTTCAGTAAAATCAAACGCTGACCGAAGCGATGCCGTATTATTGGGAGTTGAGCTCTCTATGTTTTTTGCTTCACTTTCGTCTAAGCTATTACCCAACTTTGCATTTAAATCAATGTAGGAATACCCTGCAATTAAGCGCCACCAATCAAACAACCTAAACTCCGCAGCTACTTCAACTCCATAACTTTCAACTTTCAATTCGTTTTGAAAACTAAGAGGTATGATAAAGGCGGGCGTATCCTGATCTCTAAGAGTCCCAATAAATGGAACACCTGGTTCTGCAGAAGTAATATCATTATAATCATTATAAAAAGCTGCAACATCAATTGTTGCAGACTCAGAAAGTTGAGCTCTATAACCAGCTTCATACGCAAGTAAATCTTCTGCTTTTA
>JAGRAS010000031.1 GCA_020434465.1 Bdellovibrionales bacterium
AATGTGTGGGTACATATTTTGTTCCTGAAGCTTCTTCATGGCCGCGCATTCTAAAACTATTACACTCAATTAACACAGGCTGGGGTTCTTTTCTGATTTTCTCTGCCCACTTTTTAACTGTCGAATAAACCTTAACTGCATCATTACCATCTATTGTTAAACCTTTTATCCCATAGCCTTCAGCTTTATCGCTTATTTGTTTACATCTATATTGCTCATTTGTTGGCGTGGATAATCCATAAGCATTGTTTTCCACTAAAAAAATTACTGGCAATTGCCATACAGCAGCAAGATTTAAAGCTTCATGAAATTCTCCTTCGCTTGTTGCACCTTCACCAGTAAATGCGAGTGCAATATTTTTTTCTTTCTTCAAAAGAAAACCCAAGCCAATTCCATCTGCAACTGAAAGCTGAGTTCCTAAATGAGAAATCATGCCAATGATTTTAAAATCTATGCTTCCAAAGTGAAAAGTTCTATCTCTAGATTTTGTGAACCCTTCTAATTTACCTTGCCATTGAGAAACTAGTTTAGTTAAAGGAACATTGCGCGAAACAAAAACTCCTAGATTTCTATGCATTGGTAAAATGAAATCATCTCCATTAAGTGCCAAGGAAGCTCCAACTGCAATAGCCTCCTGTCCAATCCCAGAAAACCACTTTGAGATCCTTCCTTTTCTTAGTAGTAACAACATGTGCTCCTCTACTAAGCGAGACCAAAGCATCTTTTCGTATAATTCTATATATATGCGTGATGAGTTCTTCAAAATTGCTACCTATTGCACTCTAGAAATATTATAAGTAACATTAAAGCATTAATTTGCTTCTATCAGAAGGAGTCTTAATCAATGAGAACAAGTAATCCAGCTTTAAATGACAGAGTATTTAGATCTCTTCCAAGTGCTGCCACTGATGATATTATGACAGTAGACGGCACAATTAATAAAACCTTTATTTGCTTGGGCTTGGCATTTCTAACTGCCTATTGGTCATGGGGCAATCCTCAATTAATGGGGCTATACATTCCTTTGGTTATCGTAACCTTAATAGCTGCTATTGCATTAAGTTTTAAACCTGCTTGGTCACCATATCTTGCTCCAGCATACGCACTAGGAGAAGGTGTTATCTTAGGAAGCGTCTCTTCAATATTTGAATTACAATTCCCTGGAATTGTTGCCAAGGCTGTCTTTATTACTTTTGCTGTTCTTTTATGTATGCTCTATGCCTACAAGTCTAAGTGGATAGTTGTCAGCGACAAGTTAAGATCAATTATTTCTGTTGGGATTGGCGCAATCTTTCTTGTTTATCTAGTAACTTTTATACTCGGGCTGTTTGGAGTTAACATGAGCTTTATGCATGACTCCTCACCGCTTTCTATAGGAATTTCTATTTTAGTAACTGGTTTCGCAGCTGCAAGCTTATTGTTAGATTTTGATTTTATTGAAAATGCCTCTAACCGCAGAAATACACCAAAATATATGGAGTGGTATGGCGCCTTTGGCTTGTTAGTTTCACTTGTATGGCTTTATTTTGAAATCTTAAGGCTATTAAGTAAATTACAATCTAGAAATAATTAAAGAGTTGTTAAATTAATCCTCAGTAACTATTTTCTTTCTCCAGCTCATAGGTATGATTCTGAGAAAATTTTATGAGTGCTTTTAATGAATTTTAACTGGAAATACAAACTTGGCTTTGTTTGTTTTGGCTTAGTTTTTGGCCTTGTTATTAGCGAAATTGCACTTAAAATTTTAGCTGCAAGTAAGGATGGATCAGAATTTGAAAGCTTAGAAGATCTAAGAAGTGCTATGCTGGATGATGAAAAAGAACCAGCAAAGTCAAAGAGCGGATCTGTCTCACTACGTTCAATAGTTACTCCTCATTTAAATGACAAAATTATTTATACATTAAGGCCTAATCTTGATGTGAAATTTCAACAACAGCCGGTTTCAACAAATAGTTGCGCAATGAGAAATAGAGAAGTTCCAATTATTAAACCCGCTAACACTTATAGAATTGCGATGCTAGGCGATTCCTTTGCATTTGGATGGGGAGTAAAACAAGAGGAAGGCTTTGCCGCTGTTCTTGAAGACAATCTCAACAAATTAAGTACAAATGGTACTAAATTTGAAGTATTAAATTTTGGAGTGCCAGGATATTCTACGTTTCAAGAGGTGGAGTATTTCAAAACCGATGGAATAGACTTTGATCCTGATGCAATAATTGTATTTTTTATTAGAAACGATTTTGGATTTCCGTTCTTCGTGCGAAGCGTAACAAATGACAGTAAGATTTTTTCATCTGTAAGCTTTTTATCTATGCTACAAAAAGCAACTGATCCTGAATTAGAAATGGCTAAATTAGAGATGCAAAGACTAGACCCTAACTGGGCTATCACTGAGCTTAGCGATTTTGCTAGAGAAAGAGGCATTAAGCTATTTATTGCAATCAATCCTAAAAAAGGCTGGAAAGAGGATTATTCGAGAATTAGAGTGTTAAATCGCCGTAAAGATATTACTACTATGATTATGCGAAAAAATTATCTACATACAGTTGAGGTAAATGCGATTGATGAAAAAGATCTAACATTATCAAACGACCCTCATCCTAGCCCAATAAGACACAAGATGTATGCGGATCTCATGACAACTTATTTTATGGATATTGCTCAATGAAACAGCTAAGTTTCTTGCTGTTTTTTTTTGCTATACCCTTTAATGCTATCGCCGAAGACTCAAATGTTAATAAAAAGCCTCTAACTAGAACTGAGCTAAGGAAGTGGGAATTAGAAATTGCAGACCATACTTATAGTTTTGAAAAAAACCCTGATAATGTCAGTGAAGTACTAAACTCCCTTGAAAATTACGCTCAATTAATATGTATGCCTAAACTTTATTTAAAGCTTAGCTACACCCAAGAGGATTTACAACCGCAATGTAATGATTTGATTGATCGTTTGTTTAGTATTAATCCAAATAATCCTACTGCCATTTGTATTCGTGACGGCCTTGAGGCAAGCAGCTGTCAGGAGGCTTTTTCAAATCAAAGTATAATTAGTGGATCTATAAAATCACACCCAAAGTATTTACAAAATACTTATGGTACCGGTCCAATAGATGTAATTTCAAGTGATCATGAATCTCAAAATCTAGCTGAGCATGTAAAACAAGCCTGCTCTCAATCACAAATTATTCTTCAAGCAAAAAAAAGCCAAAAGCAAGAGGTAGATAATATATTAAAAGGAGCAAAAATTTTTAATCAACTTCTTAATAAAGATAATGATTTAAAAGAACCTTCTGAAATTGATGATATTAAAAAAGAAGGAGCTGAATTCTCTATTGAAAGCTTAGAACGCGTAAGAAAGATTACAAAAGATTGTCAAAATGCGGTTTCAGTTTTAGAAAAAAAATATCCTTTTCATCCTTTTGTGCCTTGTTTTCGTGAAGGTTTTTTTACTCCAAATTGCGCTAAGCAGAAATTACAAAATAGAAATACACGTGCAAAAGTACCCAATAAACAGCTCAAAAACTCTAAGCCTGAAAAAAACTTTTCAACTTTTTAGAATTCAAGAAACTTTAAGCTAAAGCCAGCGAATACTTAGCTAAGGAGAAGTATTATGAAAGGTTTTTCTTTATTAGAACTACTAGTAACATTAGTAATAATTGGCATAATCAGTTCAATTGCAATTCCGCAATATTCTGAGTATAAACAACGAGCTTTTGATACTCAAGCAGAAGCAGATCTCAGAAATGTTGCAATTGCAGAAGAAGTTTATTTTATTGATGCTGAACATTATCTTTCCTGCCAAAATGAAGAATGTGAAGATTTACCGGGAATAAAAAAACTGACAAATGGTGTTGATCTCTTAATAATTGCAAATGACTTTTCTTTTACAGGGTCAGCTACACATAATGCTGGAACAGGAAGAGAATATAATTGGGATAGTGAAAGCGGTGGATTTCAATAAAAATTTTTAAGAAAAACTACTGAACACCAAAAGTTTTTTCCATTGCCTCAGCAATTGAATACTTAGGCTTGTAGCCTAAGTCACTTTCAGCTGCGGAAATATCAAAATAGTGATTTGTCGACATTTCAGAAACTAAGAATTTAGTAAACATTGGCTCTGGAAAACTGGGTCTAATAGAAGAAACTAACTCAAATATTTGCGCTAAAAACATAGCTACTCTTTTTGAAACTTTTCTAGTAATTGGTTTTAACTGATTTCGTTTTAAAATTTCATTAATCCAAGGCCATAGTTTTACAGGCTCTCCTTGACTTATAAAATATGCCTTTCCTCTCGAACTGGGATTAATATCTAAGGCTTTCTCAGCTAAAATGTGCGCTTGAACACAATCCTCAATAAAACATACATCCACTATATTTTCACCATTACCAACTTGAACAAGCCTTCCTTTACTAGCGCGCTCAAGTATTGCAGGAATTAAACTTGTGTCGCCAGGACCCCATATAAGATGTGGCCGAAGAGCAATCGTGTAAAGTCTATTGCTGTTTTCATGTAAAACCTTTTTCTCAGCAATAGCTTTTGTCTCTGGATAATAGGCATCATGTTTTTCCGGATAAGGATAATCTTCATTTATGTTATTTAAATCAACATCATGAGCTACAACGCTTGGCGAGCTGGTATAAATTAATTTTCTAACTCCAACCTGCTTACAAGCCTCTATAACATTAAGCGTTCCAAGAACATTAGTTCGATAAAAATCTTCATGGGATCCCCACATATCTACTTTTGAAGCAACATGAAAAACAGCTTCTGTACGTGAAAAAATCTGCTTAAGTTGTTCACTATCATCAGAAATATCAACTGAAAAAGTTTGAATTCCAATTTTTTCTAATTCCGGGTAAACACCGCGAGAAACAGAAGCTACTTCGTGTCCTTGTTTTAATAAATACTCTGCGATTGATCTACCAACAAATCCTGCACCACCTGTGATAACATACTTTGCCATGTTAAATTTACTTTGCAGAAATTTTTAAAAAAATTGTTCAGATTTCGCCCACTCTGCAAGCCTGTCTCTAAAGATTTTTGCATTATGGCGTGCATCAACTGGAAAAGAACGGTGATAGTAAACCTTTTCTATTCCTTGTGATGCCTTAAAATTTTTCCCTAATATTCTTAGTGTGTTAGCGAGAGTTTGTTTGGTTTCATCAGTTTCAGGCCAAAACTGTGGAAGCGGTTCTATCACAATGGCAGCCTCCCCAGTTTCCAATCCAATCAATGCGCTTCTTGCAACCTTATCGTGTTGGTTAAAAACTTTTTCAGCTGGGACACTGTAAAAAGTTTTTTCTTTAGTTTTAATTACATGTGCTTTTCTGCCACAAAAATAAAGTCTGCCGTCACTATCCAGATATCCCATATCACCCATGCGGTGCCAAAAAGAATTACCATCAATTATTTTTGCAGCCTGCATTGCAGAATTTAGTTCAAAATATTCTGGACTAACATTTTCGCCTTTCACAATTACTTCTCCGATTTCCAAGACTTCACAAAACTTTGCTTTTGAAATTGAATCAATATTTCCTTCAGTTTCTTGGATAACTCTAAGTTCAATTTCGGCTATAGACCTTCCTACCAGAGTACCTAACTCTCCAGTATTTGCTGCTTGCGGTTTTATAGCATTGATCTCAGTTGCTGAAATCAGCGTAACTGGCAAAGCTTCAGTGGCTCCATAAGGGGTATATGCTTCTCCATTGACTAGTATCTTTCTTACTTGATCTAATGTTTCTGGTGGAACAGGAGCACCGGCCATCAAAACTTTACTCAAACTTGGTAAATTTTCTCTGCATCTTAAGCAATATTCTGCAATTTTTTTCCATAGAGTTGGCGAGCCAAAAGAATAATCGATGGAACAATCATTAATAATTTTTAAAATTCTTTCTGGTTGAATATTAAGTGGTTTTGATGGATTCATTGGTGGGTACACACTGCAAATTCCCAATGCGCAAGTAAACAGAGAAAAAATTGGTAATAGAGGCAAATCTTTTTTACCAGCTTGCAAACCAAACTCTTGCTTAAATATTTCTAGCTGAGCTTGAATCATATCACTCGTATAAATGACACCCTTAGGAGTTCCAGTGGCTCCAGAAGTAAACGCAATAAACGCGGTTCTTCCGGCTTTAACTGGCTTTAAGGGTCTAGCTGAAAATCTTTTTAAAATAGATAAGTTTGTTGTATAAGGAAGCGGTAAGTCGCTAGCTACAACTTTAAATCTAATAGTAGCGAACATTTTTCTACGAAATAATCTTAATATGTGTGCCAAGGGCGATCCTATAAATACATCTGGCCTTAAGGTTTTCACACATTTTTCAATATTATCTATGCCCATACCTGGATCTAAAAAAGCAGGTACAGCTCCTCTTCCCAGCACTGCATAGGAAAGCGCAAGAAAGTCTACTCCTGGTTTAACAAGCATTAAGACCTTGTCACCAGATCGCAACCCGAGCTCAACAAGCCCTCGTTGGTATTTGTGGACTAACTCAGAAAATTCTTTGTAGCGCAAGTGTTGATACCTTACCGAGCCTCCAAGATAACTAGGAACCATAACCGCACTAAGATTTTCAGAATTTTCAGCTAATTTTAAAAGTGAAGCATACAAAGGATTCTGCTCGGATGTTTGTACATCAAAAAAATTATCCGAGGTGTTTAAAATCGCCGTCTTACCAGCTCTAGGATCTAACAAGAAAGAGTAAATTGTTGAACAAGCCAATTCAGGAGCATCTTCAAGCACTAAATGGCCAGCATCAGGTATTTCTAAAATTTCTGCTTGGGGAAAGTGTTGCGCAACTTTGTCTAGCATCTGTCGATGAAAACATGGATCTTTAAGTCCCCAAACAATTTGGACAGGCACATGTTTTAACTTTGGAAGTTCGGCAGCTAATTCCATCATATTAGAATAACTTGGATGCGAATTATCAAATGGAATATCTGCAACGAAATCCCAAATCGCAGTTCTTCTTGCGGAACTTCGATATGGAAAATAATAAGAATTTTTTACTTCTTTGCTTAATTTTTTTGTAACTCCTAAAGAAGTTGTTAACTTTAGAAACCTCATTGTCTGTTTAGTCAGAAACTTTCCGATGAATGGCTTAGCTGCGCGTTTAATAATACCTGGCAAACTTTCTGTTTCAGTTAAGGTTGTATTTAAATAAACCAGTCGTTCAATTGCATTCACTCTGCGAATTGCCAAACCTGTGCCAATAGATCCTCCCCAATCATGCATTACCAATGAAAACTTTTTAATTCCTAAATGATCAATCAACTGCTCTAAATGAGAGATTCTATCTGCTGCACGAAAATGTCTATCAGTTGGATGATCGGAAAGTCCACAACCTAAGAAATCTGGAGCTATAACACGAAATTTTTTTCTTAAAACATCAATTAAAGACCGGTAATAAAAACACCAGGTTGGATTACCATGCAAAAGAAAAACAACTTCTCCTTCACCCTCATCAATATAATGCATTCGCAAACCATCAATCCTGGCTATATGCGATCTATAAGGTAAAAGTTTTTTTACTACAGCTGAAGGCTCTAATTGTAAATTATCCCAAGAACCTGAAATATTACCACTTGATTGCTGTGAAGATCCCGTTGAGGCCACTTCCGAAAGCTGTGAGTACGACATTGTCTCCTTCCTGCATATCTTTTTCTTGTGCTCCAGTCACCAAAGCTGACGGTAGAGCAGCAGAAACTAAATTTCCATACCTTTGATAAACCGAGAACTCTTTTGAAAAAGGCAAACCCATTTCTTTATAAAAACTTTCATTAACTTGTTTACCAACCTGATGGCAAAAAACATGATCAAGCTCTTCACTTTTCCAGCCAATGAACTCTGATAAATCTTTCCACAAACGACCACCTAGCTTAGAAGCTTGTGCAATTATTTCATACGACTCTGTATGCATTATTGGATTTAAATCTTGCCGTTGATTGACGTAATAATCACCATTTCCAACGCATAATCCTACATGCTGAGTAGCAGACCTCGAAATTGATGCAATAATCCTACGATTAGAGCTTGCGATACTCTTATGGCATAAAACCATTGCAACAGAACCACAACCGAGAGTGAAAGTTGGGAGTAGTTTTATTAGCTCTTCTCGAGAAATATTTTCACCAGCTTCAATAATATATTTAATTGTAGATTCAATAATTCTGGCTACATTTTCAGCTGTAACAATAATTCCTGCCTTAACAACTCCTTGCTCAATCAATGTACCAAGGGTTGTAATTCCATTTGAAAATCCAATACATGCATTTGTGATATCCATAGATAAGGAACTTTCAGGCATCCCTAGGTTACTATGAATAATTGCTGCCGTTGCAGGTTCAAAATAATCTCTAGTTACAGAACAATTAAAAAGTGCACGAATATTATCCTTGTCGAAACCAACTTTTTCTAGCGCCATATTAGCAGCTTCAGTTGCTGCTTGACTGGGGTTTAACATTGGATCCCACAATCTTCTCGTACTAACACCACTTAGTTTTTCTAAAGTTCCAAAAGGAATCTTTAAACGTTCATAAAGCGGTGCTATCCTATCTTCAAGTTCAGCCGAGCTAACTTCAAGATCTGGCAAATTCAAAGCGAAGGATTCTATGCATACGTTGTCAAAACGAAATGCAGTCATTTTTGATTTTCCTTAAATAAAATTACGCTATTCTTTTAGCACCTGATAACAATTAAGTCACTTAGGACATTGAAAAAAATACGTCTTTTATGTCTTATAAAGAAAATTTAGTGAACTGGCAAATCCTCTAAGCTATTGTATTTGCTAAGTTAAATTACACACAAGTCAAACTGAAATTTTTGTTTAGACCGTACTAAAAAAGAGTATGATGTTCTTTCTATTTATAAAGCTATATGTCCAGCATCTTAAATCAAAATTGAACTTTTAATGTATACGAATATCACTAAGCAAATAAGGTAAAAAAAGGATCTGCAAGCCCAGCAAAAGTGGCAAGGCCAAGAAACCCTGCCACTCCAAAACCTAAGCAACCTTAGGTTTTAAGTAGCACTCTGGAAAAAACCTCATCGCCTCAAGCCGATTATGTTTAGCGCAAAGTATCCTAAGATTACTCAGCTCATTACTACCCCCAAGCGCATAAGGCTTAATATGATCAACTTGCAGATTATAAGTAGAGCAGCAGCGAATTCCATTTTCTGAAATGTAAGTGCACTGGTTCTCATCTCTAACAAAAACTTGATCCCTGACATCCACTGGAATATTCCTTGTGCGCTTCTTCGCCTCAACAAGTTTTATCTTTCTCTTTTTTCGCCTTACATCTCTTCTAGTTGGTGAGTGTTTATCAAGATACACTTCCATGCACTCAGTAAATACTTTCTCAAGAGTAATCCCTGCTGAATATTTATTAGATAATAGAGCTTTAACTTCTTTAAGCTTCTCTACAAACTCGTCTTTTGCCTGAAACTGAATCTTATGTGTTATGCCTACCAAACTTCTGTTTCCACCACTCCCACTAGCGGGAGTAATTGGAAGTGAAAGCTCTAAAACTTTTCTGCCAAGTGGTTTAATAGAGTCTTTAAGTTTTTTCTTTGGAGCTAACTTATATTCTGAAGCAATCAATTGAGCTTTAGCTTTAGAAGCTCCTTTAAATCGATTGATAACTTTAGGATCTTCTTTAATAGCATTTGCTGCTTCACAGAGTGTGCTTAGGTTAAGGCTTCCATCTCTAAGCATAGTGGCAGAGTCAGGGTTAACTGCAAGTATTCTAATAGCTTTAACTCTTCTTCCAGCAGCAGAGCTTGAAAGTTTAAGTTCTCTAATTAAGTAATCAAACATCGAAGAGTAACCTTCACTTAGATATAAACTTCTATTATCTATCTCTACTAAATGAAGTAAGAGATCTACCATGGTTTCTCGTTCAGTTTGAGAAAGCTTAAGTGTGTTGTTAAGTAATTCAGAATTGCTTAGTTTTTTTAAGTTCATTTCTTATTTTTCCTTATATTTTTTTTCCTCCATCTGACTCTGTAAGAACACCATAACATGTAAAAAACAGAGGCTTTTAAATCGCTGTATTTAAGTACTGAATGAATATTTTTCTAAATTGATTAACTTCTATTCAAAATAGGTACGGTGATTTGTGTGAAGCTATGAAGTGTTTTAAATGAAAAAATGGTAGTATTTGCTTAGCTAAGTGCGAAAAGAGTGAAAAAGCTGTCAAGGTTTTTGTGAGATTTTTTTCTTGGATAGTGCTGTAAACTTAGAAATAATTTAAAGCTTTTTCGGGAGTCAAATAGGCTTCATCTAACAAATTCAATTACGAGAATCACAAATTTTTTACCTTATTTACTTAAATAATCTTAATGTGTGATGCAGAACCTCTTTCATGAA
>JAGRAS010000320.1 GCA_020434465.1 Bdellovibrionales bacterium
TTTGTCTTAGTTCTTCAGGGTTAAGTGCTCTTGTAAATGTTTGACTATCTGCATGGAGCATCATTGAGTGATGAAAAGACTGCCAACTGCGACTATCATTAGGAGAAGTTTTGGCTAAAAAATTTAGCTCTTCTTTCGTAAGATCTCTTCCTGATGCGAGCTTTTGCGCTAGACTTTCCATCGTTCTTGACTGAAGTAGATCTCTATAATTTGCTCCAACTCCATAATCATAGGTAACTGCTCCGGGCGTAATATCAATTGTGGCTCTAATTACATTATAATCAACGGTATGGGTTTCAGGGCTTACGCCAAAACTTGTTATTGGACCTGTATATGTATGTCTAATTCCAGTATCTCGTAAAACATCGTGGCGGTTTGTTGAAGGCAAACTACTGGCTGGATCTGCTAGGTCCTGATGATCTCGGGCTTGTGAATCTCTTTGTCTAAGACTTCTATCTGCTCTTTCTGGCATCTAAAAAACCTACCTAAAACTAATTGATTTTTCTTTTAAAAATCAATTCCAGAGGGAAATGCACTATCTACTCTTTCGAGAACTATATTTGTTTTCCCTTCGGGGGACTTACGGACATTTTTAATGTCCTTTAGTATATGTAGATAGATCTGCAGTTAATGCAGGATTGATCCCAAAAACTCTTACAAAGTTATGCATTAAGTGCTTAAAAAATCCTTAAATAAAAACAAATAAAATCAGTTAGTTAGGCATCAAAAATGACTCTTTGCCAATAAAAATCGGATTTTTTAAAAATCTGGATCAGATTTATTTAAAATGCAGATATGTATGTGTGAAATCTGTGAGTTTATTTATGCGTAAAACCTTTTTGATTTTATTACTTTCTCTAATTTTAAGTGCTTGTAGCTCTAACTCATTAAAGTCGAGCTATGGAACTAAAGGAGGAGTTGCAGGAACTGCGGTTGGGGCAGGTACTGGAGCAATAATTGGTGCGTCTATAGCCAACGGAGACATAGCAGCCAGTGCATTATTAGGTGGTGCAATAGGTTTGCCTTTAGGGATTGCTGCTGGTGTAGCATATGCAGATTATTTGGAAGCCAAAGAAATTGATCAAAGCAACAGCATCATTGAGGCTAACAAAGATAAAATTATAAAAACGCAACAAGAAATAGATAGATTAAGAACAGAAACTGATCTTGAATCTAGATCTATTGAGGTTGATAAATCCAAAAGTAAATATCTTTACCTTGGGCCTAGCCTAGCAAAGCGGTACAGAAAATAAGCAATTATTAGTTAACGACATTACTATTTAACTACAGCGCTGCTTTTAGGTCTTCTGTTTTATCAGTCCTTTCCCAAGTAAAGTGACCCTCAGAGCTTGCTTCTCTGCCAAAGTGACCATGTGCTGCTGTTTGTTCGTAAATTGGATTTAACAAAGCAAGAGAATCGATAATACCTCTTGGCGTAAGAGCAAATACTTTTTTCACGGCAGATTCAATTTTACTTTGATCTATAGTTCCTGTACCAAAGGTGTCAACTAGTACTGATACTGGTTCTGCGACGCCGATTGCGTATGCTAACTGAACTTCACACTTTTCTGCCAGGCCAGCAGCCACAATATTCTTAGCAATATATCGCCCCATATAGGCAGCAGATCTATCAACTTTTGAAGGATCCTTACCAGAGAAAGCTCCTCCTCCGTGTCTACCATAGCCTCCATATGTATCAACTATGATTTTGCGACCTGTAAGTCCACAGTCACCAACGGGACCGCCAATTACAAAACGCCCAGTTGGATTAATAAAATATTTTGTTTCATTGAGAAGCATTTCAGATGGAATAACTTTTTTAACAACTTCTTCAATTACAAATTCAGATAATGATCCTAGATCAACATCTTCTGTATGCTGAGTTGAAAGTACTACTGTATCAACTGCAATTGGCTTTCCACCTTCATAGCGAACACTAACTTGAGACTTAGCGTCTGGTCTTAAAAACGAAACAGCTTTATCATGTCTTAATTGAGCTATTCTCGAGACCAGGCGGTGAGAAACCGCTACTGGTAATGGCATAAGCTCAGGTGTTTCGTTACAAGCAAAACCAAACATCAAGCCCTGATCACCTGCTCCTTGTTCTTTATACGTTCCTTCACCTTCGGAAACTCCCATACTAATATCGTTAGATTGGGAATTTATAAATTGCATTATCTCGCATGAGTTTGCATCAAAACCAATAGCTGGATCCGTATATCCAATTCTATTAATTGTTTTTCTTACCACATCATCATAATTGACTTGGTTATTTGAGGTTATTTCACCTGCAAGTATTACTATATTGTTTTTAACAAGAGTTTCACAGGCTACTCTACTTGCTTTGTCGCCTGATAAATGTGCATCAAGAATTGCATCGCTAATTTGATCGGCTACTTTGTCTGGGTGTCCTTCTGAAACAGACTCTGAGGTGAATAGGAAGTTCTTTAATG
>JAGRAS010000321.1 GCA_020434465.1 Bdellovibrionales bacterium
AAGAAGTTGTGATAGTACCACCAACATCTGGTGATACTATCACAACTTCTTCGCCAGTTATTCTTTTTTATCTTGCAGAAAAATATAATGGCGAAGAAGTTGTGATAGTATCACCAGATGTTGGTGGTGCTGAAAGAGCTAGGCGTTATGCAACACGATTAGATAATGCTGATATTGCAATTATTGATAAGCGGAGATCTGGGCCTAATCAAGTTGCAGAAATGAAAGTTATTGGTAATGTTGCAGGAAAGTCATGTATCATTGTTGATGATATGGTTGATACTGGTGGCACGCTTATAAAAGCTGGCGAAGCTTTGATTGCCGAAGGTGCAAAGCAGGTATCAGCTGTTTGCACTCATCCAGTAATGTCAAGCAATGCTGCTGAGCGATTAAACCAGTCAATATTTCAGGAAGTGATTGTTACAGATACAATTCCTATTTCTCAAATTCATCACGGAAAGAAAATTAAAGTCTTATCTGTGGCTCCGATCTTTGCTGAAGCTATCAGAAGAATACATAATGAGGATTCTGTTAGCAGTTTATTTAACTAATTGATTACACACGACTTTCTTGTAGTTGCTGTTAAAAAGCGGGAAATTGAGCTTTGCAGATCTAAATTCTAGCCCCTCTAAATAGCTCTAAATATTGCTATAGATTGGATTTTGTGGTTATTTAGCATCTCCAAATTTATATTTTTTATGGTGATAAAGTGGAAACAATTCAATTAGATATAAAATCAAGAGATAGGCGAGGTTCAAGTGCAAGCCGTCAGTATCGAAGACAAGGAATGCTTCCTGGAGTTATATACTCTGGAGGGAAAGCCGCTAAATCAATTCTTGTTCCATACAAAGAATTTTACCAAGCAGCAAAAAAATCAAAAACTTCCCAAGTCTTTTCATTCAAAAGTGATGATAAAGAGCTAGATGGTGTTTCTGCTGTGGTTAGAGATTTACAAAAAGAATTTACTCGCGAAGCGGTTCTTCATGTCGATTTTCAGCTTCTTGAGGAAGGCTCGGCAGTAAGAGTTAAAGTTCCACTAGAAATTGTTGGTGTTGCTTTTGGTGTGAAAAATGAAGGTGGTATTCTACAGGTTTCAGCTAGAGATGTAACCATAAATTCTCTTCCAAAAAACATACCTTCAGTTTTGAAAGTCGATGTTACTGATTTGAAACTTGGTTACAGAATTAAAACTGGTGATATTAATTTGCCAGAAGGAGTAACTCTTGCAGGTAATTCAGCAGAAACGGTTGTTAGTGTTGTTTCTACGCGTGCTTCTAGCACTATGGATGAGGCACCAACAATTACTGCTGATGCTGCTGCTGAAGCTGGTGCTGCAGAAGCTACTGCTGGTGCAGATGATAAGAAAGCTGATGCTGCTAAAAAGGAAGGCTCTAAATAGTGAGCCTTGAATCTGGCATGTGGATTATTGCCGGATTAGGAAATCCTGGTGTTAAGTATGATTTTACAAGACACAATTTAGGATTTTTAGTTTTAGAAAAGCTGCTGGATTATCTTTTGCCTCATGGTTCTTCTTGGAAAGAGCAGTCAAAGGCGCAAGTTAGTAAAGGTAGCTTATTTGACACTGAGGTTTTACTTGTTAAGCCATTTACTTTTATGAACTTAAGTGGTGAGCCACTAAGATCCATAATGGATTTTTATAAAGTTGATAAAGGTAAGTTGCTTGTGATTCATGATGAAATTGATCTTCCCTTTGCTAGTATGAAACTTAAGCTGGGAGGAGGAGATGGAGGGCATAATGGCCTTAAATCTATTTTCGATCATTGTGGGGGGCGCGACTTTTTAAGACTTAGAATGGGAGTTGGGAAACCTGAACATCCTAGTTTTGAGAATTTGAGTTTTGACAAATCAAACTGGGTATTAGGTGGCTTTTCTCAAGAAGAGAAGTCTTCACTTGCTAGTTTTATTGAAAGAGGAATTGAGGCTGTTAAAGCTGTACTTTCAAAAGATCTGGCTAGTGCTCAGCAATTTATTAACACTTAGTTTATTACAACTAAGTTGAGAAACGATTAATCATTAATGCTTTTTAAGCAATTTTGAATGGGGAGTAGAGTATGAGTGTTTCCTTTTTAATGGGCGTGTTCGGACTAATTGGATTGGCGTACGCCTATTTCACATATCAGAAAATTGAAAAGCAGCCTGCTGGCAATGAAAAAATGAGAGAAATTGCTGGTGCCATCCGAAGTGGCGCAACAGCTTTTCTAAAAAGGGAAACTGCTTATTTAGCTGTTTTTGTTGGCGTGGTTTTTTTAGCACTTTGGCCAAGCTTAGGGTTTGAAACAGCTATTTCATATGCAATGGGATCTATCTGCTCGCTTTGTGCTGGCTTTGCAGGAATGAAAGCCGCAACAGCAGCAAACGTAAGAACAACTCAAGCTGCTTCTGAAAATAATACAAGTCTTGCTTTGATGACAGCTTTCAATGGTGGTGC
>JAGRAS010000322.1 GCA_020434465.1 Bdellovibrionales bacterium
TAGAAGCAAATTTAGAAATTATACCTAATGCAAAAAATTTAAAACCTCATTTTCGAGCAATCAGACAAGCTCTATGTGATTGTATGGATCTTAACTAAAAAACCTAATCTAAGGGGGCTTGCCACTGATAACCAATACCCCTAATAGATTTTATATAATTCTTTCCACGTACTCCTAGCTGCTGTCTTAAACGAACAATTGAATTATCTACGGTTCTATTTGTTGAGACTTTATCACTAGCGGTAATATGTGAAACTAACTCCTCTCTGCTAACAACTTGTGGAGACTTTTTTATCAACAAAGCTAATAAGGCAAAATCTCTGCTTGTTGGCGTCTCTTTGCGTCCATCAGGGAACTCTATAATGTGACTACCAAAATCAATAACAAAATCTTTAAAGCCTTTTATATCTATTAGTCGTTTAGCATGCAGAACTTTATTAATTCTTAACATCAATTCTTTAAAATGAAATGGTTTGGGAATATACTCCTCGGCTCCAATTTCATATCCTTTTAGTCTATATTCTGCCGAATCCATTGCTGTTAAAAAAATAATAGGCAAGGCTAATTGACTGCTTTTAAAACTTTCTGCTAATTCAAACCCATCACCATCTGGTAAGCCTACATCAAGTATCCCTAGATGAAAGCCATCGTTTAGAGTAGCTGCCAAAGCTTCTTGCTTTGTTCTAACCCACTTAACAGCAAAGCCTTCAGCTATTAACCTCTTTTGCAAGGTGCTACCTAATGCTTTATCGTCTTCGACTAGAATAATATTCATATGATACCTGGCAGATCTAACTTAACTGCAAATCCACTATCAACTCGTGGAAAACTAATGTTTCCACCTAAACTCTTAGTAAGCTCACGGACTAAATGCAAACCAATCCCACTACCACTAGTGCTTGCCTGTCTTTCTAATAATTTGCCAAGGGTTTTATACTCACCGTTAAACCCTCTTCCATTATCAACAATTCTTATTTCCAACATCCCATTGCTGTCTGAGGAATCGACTTTAATTACAACCTCACTAGCATCTCCATGCTTGTATGAATTCTCAAGAATATTTTTAAGGATACTCTCAAATGTACGCCTATCAGCCTTGATAGTAGCATCACCAATAAGCTGAACTTTTAAGTTGGGCCAATAGTTTTTTAATGCCTCAATTACTTCTTTAAAATTCAGCTTCTCTGGAAAAAATTTTCTTTCACTTCCCTCTGCTAAAGCTAAGGAGTTTTCAAGATGCAAACTAAGACGGTTAGTATCAGCAACTAAATGATTAATTACTTCTCTATGTTCTGAATCACCAAGAGCATCGTGCAAAGATTCAGTTTGCAATTGAAGACTTGCAAGCGGCGTCTTCAACTCATGGCTGAAAGTTAAAAAGAAAGAGCGAACTTTTTTCGTCCTTTTTGAATCTAGATAAATATAATAACTCAAAAAAAAGCCACCAACTAACAAACAAAAAGACAATACCAAACTTTCACTAATCAGCATTCTGTGATAAGCAGTAGCTTGTTCAATAGTTTCATTTCTAATTGCAGCAATTCGTTGAGTTTGTCTAAAACTAAAAATATACAACCATCCAGCTAAAGCTAGAGTATTCAATAGCCAGACACCAACTAAAACATATTTAAAAATTGGTTTGGAATAAAATTTCATAAATCAACACAAAGGGCATCTTGTTACCAAGATCTGCTTAAGTGATAAACAAGTTTACGCAAACGCCAATTTGGCATTTCTAAATGCGCCTGGTACATCTTATAAACTAATATGCAAAAAAAGAAGGCTTAAAATTTGTACTTTCGCTAAGAAAACTGGCTGGCTTTCTTAAAATAAACGATAAAAGAACTGCCTTCACCCTGCTGACTTTCTAACTTGATTGAACCACCGATTTTTTCAAGCAGTTTTTTTACACAAGCCAGACCAATCCCAGATCCTTCAATCTCTTTTCCATGTGCACGTTGAAAAGGTCTAAAAATCTTTTCTTGTTGGTGTTTTGCCAAGCCTTGGCCATTATCAATTACAGCTAAACAAACTTCACGATCATTACTAGCTTCTAGCAAACTAATTTTAATTTCTAACGGCCTTTTTTTATCTCTATATTTAATAGCGTTACTAACCAAATTGCTTATTATTTGGTAAACCTGAGTTGTATTGCCCATAATCCTAGGTAGCGAGTTCTCTACACTAATCTTACCTTCAGCTTGATTTATTAAATGATCAAAATCCCTTAAAACACTTTCTACAACTGGATTAAGGTCCACAGGAACTACTTTTAATTCCTCACCACTTACTTTTGCATATTCCAGCACACTTGCAACAAGAGCTTCAAGACGATCTGCAGAACCTGAAATATGTTCTAATATCTCTGCTACCCCCGCTTCAATTTTTGACTGATGATCTTCGCTGATTATGTTCAACATTCCTTTTATAGTATGAATTGGTGATTTA
>JAGRAS010000323.1 GCA_020434465.1 Bdellovibrionales bacterium
TCAGTAAAATCTAAAGTCCTAATCCTAACCTATTATAACTATTAAATTTTTAACAATTCAATGGCTATAAATCAGAATCTAGGTTAATCGATTAACGTTAATTTGTTTCATATTAATCCACAAGGTAAGAGATGAAAAAGACTTTTCTTAAATTTTTGTATTTATTTTTTGCAATAATTTTCAGTTTTTCCTATGGAGTTGCAGAAGATAAAGCTGAGGTTGAAAAAACAACGTTAGCAAAAATTAACACAAAAATAATGGCGGTTCTTTTCTTCGACGTTGCTGGTGGCTCTATAAAAGTTCCTGATGTCGACTATTCAGGCAAACAAGCATTAAATGACGATGGTTCGCCAAAACTTAAAACTGTTAGTATTCCTTTTCTAATTTTCATTCTTGCTACAGGGGCTGTCTTCTTTAGCTTTTGGTACGGATTTATTAATATTAGGGGTTTCAAACACTCAATAGATGTAATTCGCGGTAAATATGACCGTGAAGAAGATCATGGAGAAATATCTCACTTCAGAGCTTTAACAAGCGCATTATCCGCAACTGTCGGTTTAGGAAATATAGCAGGAGTGGCTATTGCAATTCAAATTGGGGGACCAGGCGCTGTAATCTGGATGGTGTTTACTGCTATTTTCGGAATGAGCTCAAAATTTTCTAGCTGTACACTTTCACAAATGTATCGACAAATAAATTCTGATGGCACAATTTCTGGAGGACCAATGTATTACTTAGATATTGGTTTAAGACAGATGGGTAAGCCTATGAGAATCATCGGTAAAATTCTAGGAGTAATGTACGCTTTGATGGTAATGGGAGGCTCTGTTGGTGGTGGCAATATGTTTCAATCAAACCAAACTGCGGCAGCTTTTATCGAGACTTTCAATCTACCCGAAAGTGCAAGGCTTTATATAGGAATTATCATTGCAGTTTTAGTTGGATCTGTAATTTTGGGTGGGATTAAGCGAATTGGTTCAGCAACATCAAAAATCGTTCCTTTTATGTGTGGAATTTATGTCTTAGCCGCTATCTACGTTATTCTTGTAAACTATAAACATATACCAGAGGCTTTCTCTTTAATATTGAGTTCGGCATTTTCAAAAAATGCAGCATTTGGAGGCTTTATCGGAGTAGCTGTTATTGGAGTTACCCGCGCTGCATTCTCAAATGAAGCTGGATTAGGAAGTGCAGCTATTGCCCATGCTGCTGCAAAAACAGAAGAGCCAGTGCGTGAAGGTATTGTGGCAATGATTGGGCCATTTATTGATACAATTATAATCTGCATGATGACAGCTCTTGTTGTAATCGTCTCTGGAGTTTGGAATGACCCTCAGTATATCGGAATCGGAGGTTCATTAGCTGGAGTAACTCTTACAGCTCATGCGTTCTCAACCGCCCTTCCTTGGTTTCCTATTGTGCTAACAATTTGCGTAGGGCTTTTTGCTTATTCCTCTATGATAGCCTGGTGTTACTACGGTGAAAGAGGCTGGATTTACCTATTAGATCATTTTGGTGGAATAGGACTTAAAACTGTTTTTATATTCCGACTAGTGTTTATTGTTGCAGTTGTTTTTGGTGCTGTAAATTCACTTACTGACGTTTTAGATTTTACAGATGTAATGATTCTTTCAATGGCATTACCAAATATTCTAGGGAGTATCATATTGGCTCCGAAAGTACGAGATCGCTTGAAAGACTATTGGAGTAGATACAAATCAGGTGAGATGAAGCCTGTAAAATAGAGACCTCTTGATTGTTTTGAACTAGCTTTAACTATATAATACTTTTAATTTTTTTATCTTTCTTGTCGATTTCCTGGCTCTATGCAAAAATTTATTCATGGTTTTATCAGGTTTTTTATCTAGGCTCTTTGCCGATTGTTTTTCTTCACGCCTCTGTTTGTTGCTACTTGCAATTTCCTTATACATATCAGCAAACATTTTTCATATTGATATTCTAAACAATTCTGCATTTGCTGATGATATAAAATATCAAGCAAAAAACTCCTACCAAGAAAACAACAGTAATGTTCTTGCAGAAACTAGCCCTAAGGCACCTTGGGGCGAATTCAGTGTAGTCGAAGAAAAAGGAGAGTACCCAGCCTGGGCACAAGTATTATTATGGTTTCCAAATAGAATTCTTGACGCCATAGATATCTTTAGATTTGACGTAGGCATTGGTGCCTCAACTGGTGCAGTCGTTAGAGTTACAGAACATGTGCAAGGTGGCTATCGAGAAGTTCAACCAGGCTCATTAAGACTTGGCTTAGCTGGAAGAAAAATGCCAGTTTTTATTGAAAAATCTGATGAAAAAGGTTTTTTAAATTCATTTCAACAGTCGCAAGAAAGAGATATTTGCGAAGGAGAAATTGGTGTTGGAATTGATATTTTTGCTGGTGTCTACGCTGGAATATGTGTGGATGAAGTGGTTGACTTTGTAGG
>JAGRAS010000324.1 GCA_020434465.1 Bdellovibrionales bacterium
ATCTCGAGTTTGATGAATAGATAAAGAGTCTTCAAAAGCCTTATTAATATTATATTCAACTTTTTTAAAAATTTCTGCCATTTCTAAATTTCTTTTAATCGCTCCTTTTAGTAAAATATTTGCTTTGCGCTTTGTTTCCGCCAAAGCAGCAGTTAACTTGTCTGATTCTAGATCAAAATTCATTATTAACTTTAAAAGTGCAAACACCCTAAAACGATCCATTGCGGGCTGTGACTTTGAAAGTTGATCTTCATGCCCACCGTATTTCTCAACACTTTTTTGCTTCACTAGACCAACCTGATTATCTAGAGTTATTCTCAGCCACAAGTCATAGTCTTCACAAACAGTAAAGCGTTTATCAAAACCTCCTTTTTTCTTAAACAAATCTTTTTCAAGCATCACAGATGATGGAGATATACAGCAAAGTTTTAAAGAGTTCTCAAAAGCTTCTCCTTCAGGCATTTGGTAATGTTTCTTTTTATTTACAAGCTTTCCTTTTCTTATCCAAACTTCTTCGCACTGAGAAATTCGAAAACTAGGAAAGTTTAAATGAAAATTTGCTTGCTGATCTAGTTTATTAGGTTTCCAACAGTCATCGGAGTCAAGAAAACTAATCCACTTTCCACGGGATTGAGAAACCCCATAATTTCTTGCATGAGCAACACCCTGATTATCAATACGTAAGAACCTGTGTCCTTTATCTCTAACTAATTCAGCTATATGTTGAAGATTTGCAGTAGAACCATCATCAATTACTAATAGCTCAAAGTCACGATAAGTTTGTTGCAACACGGACTCAACTGCTCTAAGTAATTGCTTTGGACGATTAAAAGTTGGAATAATAACTGAAATCATAAAAGAACAAACCTGTAAAAACTATAAAACCAATACGGACTATGATAAAGTCTAACTTGAAATCGGGCGAGACAAAAAAAATGTTGATTCATTAATATGCAATGTTAATAAATAGTTAATTTTTATGAGTAAAATCATTCTACACTCTGCTATTCACTGGGAAGCAGCTCCAATTATTAAACATCTAAATTTGAAAAAAAACCTTAACTTTAAGTCGTTTGAAGTATTTTCGAATAATGATTTCGTTTACGTAATATCTGGAATTGGTAAAATTAAAGCCGCTTGTGCACTTGCAAGAGTTTTAGAAACTAGTAGTGGACTAGATAGTGCTGCATTATTAAATATTGGTGTAGCAGGAAGCAAAGCTGGTAGTTATCCTGTTGGGACTTTACTTAGAATTATTTCTTGCAAAGATACTGCTAGCAATAGAAGTTATTATCCTGATGCAATATTAAACTTAGGTATTCCTGAAGAATCACTAGAAACTCATGATAAAGCTGTTTCAAATGATTCCGAACCACTACTAAATTATCCTATTGTAGATATGGAGCTTTCAGGCGTTCTTGAAGCTGGTTCTCAATTTTTTACCTGGGATAAGATTTTTTCATTGAAAATTGTTTCAGATTTACTTCAAGTTGCTTGTTTGAATAAAAATTTCGTTCACTCCTTAGTAGAACAAAATCTGCCAAGTATTGAAGAAGCTTTTAAGAAAATATTTATTTATCTAGATTCTCAAACTAAGATTTTGAGTGCTGATTCGTTAAGTTTAATTCAAAATCTTTCAGAACAAATTAAGTTAACTAGCTACCAACAGATTATGCTTGAAGATGCTGTCAAAGGAGCAGAGGCTAAAGGTTTGCCTTGGAAATCGCGGATCAAAGCATTTTTAAATGTTAATCCTGAAAATAAAGAGCAAGTAAAAGTGCTTTTAAATGAGGTTTGCAATGCAATCTCTTTATCGTGATTTCTCTCATCTTTACATTGAAGAAAGTTGCTTAGATTATGAAGATACAATAATTCTATCTGAAAAATTTCCTAAATCTAAAAAAATTGTAATTAAGGATTATAAAGAATTTTTCAATCGTCCAAAACAGAATTGGAAATCTCAAAAAAAAAGCAGCAAGATTATCTTAGCTAAAAAAAAGGATGCTTTACTTTATGAAGGCAGCCCCGCCGCTCCCAACTTCGGGTTTGATAATTTTTACTACAATACACTTGTAATGAATTGTCTTTACGATTGCTCATATTGTTATTTACAAGGAATGTACCCTTCAGCAAATCTGGTTTTTTTTGTAAATGGCGAAGACTTTATGAATGAGGTTGATAAAAAAAGAGAGGTTGAATCTCCGATTTACCTATGCATTTCATACGATTCAGACTTATTGGCATTAGAATCTTTAATTCCTTTATGTAGACGTTGGATTGAATTTGTTAACACTAGACCAGATGTTTTTATTGAAATTAGAACAAAAAGTGCGAACTTCAAACAAATCAATGATATTAAACCAATTAATAATGTAATTTTAGCTTGGACAATTTCTCCAAAAGAAATTGCAAAAAAATACGAAACTAAAACACC
>JAGRAS010000325.1 GCA_020434465.1 Bdellovibrionales bacterium
ATGCAACTATGCTTTTTTATATGACAGAAGAAGGCCAGGAAGGTAGAAACGCTTTTAATGAAAAGCGAAAACCTGACTTTAATAAGTTTAGACGCAATCCGTAAGATTTTTTAGCAAATTTAATGTTATATAAAAGACTGCCTGAATTTAAAGTTTGTTTGCAAGCAGCAAGAGTAAAAACTTTACCGGTGGTAATTTGCCCAGTTGTAATTGGAGCTAGTCTTGCTCAGTCATTTGGACTACTATTTTGGGTTATTTTGCTAGCTGCGGTTTTAATCCAGATAACAGCAAATCTTGCTAATGATCTTTTTGATTTTAAACAAGGAGCAGATACTGATATAAGAATAGGCCCTAAAAGAGTTTTAGCCTCATCTTTGGCTACTGAGCAACAAATGAGTAACTTGTTGTTACTTATTGTTTGCTTAACCCTATTTCTTGGCTTGTATATTGTTTTGAATTCTGATTGGGTAATTTTGCTAGTTGGAATTATTTCTGTTTGTTTGGCTTTTGCTTATACTACGGGACCCATTAAACTTTCTTATCTTGGAATTTCTGATCTTTTTGTTTTTATTTTTTTTGGCCCTATAGCCTGCGCTGGCACTTATTATGTTTTAAGGTCTAATCTTAGTGACTTAAGTTTGTTGGCGGGGGTGGATTGTGGATTAATTTCGACTGCTATTCTTGTAGTTAATAATACACGTGATATCAAAGAAGATCTTACTACTGGAAAGTTAACTTTGCAGGCTAGATTGGGAAGAAGCTTTGCAAATATAGAGTACTTGTTGTTAGTACTTGTTCCAGCGTTTATCTTTAGAGGATCTAGTATGATCATCTATACATGTTTTGCAGTATTATTAGTGATGTTATTTTTTAAAGCTAAGTCTGGAAATGCTTTTAATAGACTTCTAGCACTTAGTTCGGGTCTTTTAGTCTGTTTTATGACACTTTTTATTTGTGATTTCGTTTAGAAGCTTATGCAAACTGAATGTTTGATTAGTATTGCTGCGCAATGTTGGAAAGACAAACTAGCTATAACTGATGGCTCTAAGAAAATTTCCTATCAAGAGCTAAGTGAACTTGTTTCCAAAGCATCGTTTACTTTGCTTGAGTTATTACCAGAAAAAATTGCACAAGTTGGTTTGATAGTTGAGAAACCATTTGACTTTATTGTTTTATTTTTCGCTCTTCTTAAGCTTGGAATAAATGTTTGTGTGCTAAGTAGTAAGGATACCAAAGAAAGTTTGAGTTATAAATTAGACCTAACTTCAACTAAATTTCTAATATCCGATAAAAATCTTAATTTTGAAAATGTAAGTATTCTAAGTTCGGATTCCGTTTTAGCAGATTTAAGCAGTCTTGATATTGATAGCGTAAATTTTCAAAAATATGGAAATATAATTGTTTTTAGTTCGGGAACTCTTGGCGCACCAAAGGCAGTTATCCATAGTTTAGATACTTTTGTTTTAGGAGCTTCAGAATCAAATCAAAGACTCAATTTTACTAGTGATGATGATTGGCTATTATCTTTATCTCTTTCTAGTGTAGCTGGTTTAACAATTTTGTTCAGAGTTTTCCTTGCAGGAGCTGGCCTTTTACTACCTTCAAATCTTAGCATGGATAGTCTTTGTACCGCTTTTGAAAAATATAGTAATTTTTTTGTTTCACTTGTGCCTAGTATGGTGAAAATTATTTATCAAGAAAAAGGCTTGAGGCCAAAATTCAAGGTGGTTTTGTTAGGTGGTGAAGCAATTGACGACCAGGTAATTGAGATTGTTGAGAGATTTCAAGTTAAGGCGTTTAATTCTTATGGTTTAAGCGAAACTGCTGCAAATGTTTCTTGTACTAATGGAAATTTTAGTGAAGATTTAAAAACAGTAGGCACTTCTCTTGGAAGTACGCATATAGAAATAGTTGATGGCGAAATTGTTTTATCAGGTCCCCGCGTTTGTAAAACTTGGATTGAGCCAGGTAAGAAAATTATAGAAACTAATGGCCGAATATGTACTGGAGATTTAGGTACTTGGCAGGGCGATAAACTAGTTATTTTAGGTAGGCGTGACAGGCGTTTTATCTCTGGAGGTGTGAATATCGATCCAGTTGAAATTGAAAATTTTGTTAATCGTATTCAAGGGATTAGAGCCTCTGCAGTAATTTCAATAAAAGATATAAAGTGGGGGCAACGACCCATTCTGTTTATAGAAAGTATGAGAAAAAACAATCGAGATCTTGAAGATATTACAGAAAGTATTCTAAGTTCGCTTGGAAGAGTTAAGACTCCTGAACGGATTGTCTGTCTTGAAAGTTTTCCTAGGACACTTATTGGGAAAATTGATTATCAAAAGTTAAAAAATTTATTATGAAATCTACTTCAAGAATAGTATTGGAAATTATTTCTTTAATAGTTTTATCATTTGCTCTAGCTGT
>JAGRAS010000326.1 GCA_020434465.1 Bdellovibrionales bacterium
TATTTATTTTCTACCGCTCGACTTGGACTATGTCCAAGATCACCCTAATTTTCTAAAGAAACTATTCACAAAAAAACACGATTACTTAATACATATTAAAAAGGATAACCAAATGTCATATAATATTAACTCAAATCTCACAAACTTATATAGATCATATTTTCTAACCCCAACAAATACCAGAAGTTACCCTGCTAACACTTACGTAAAAAACGTCAATTCACCAGAATCAAATCAAAGCAATACATCTACCGATAGTGTCCTGCCTGGGCTAAGCTCAGTTGAAAATTTTATTGATAACTTTGGAAAAACTGACCCATTAACAGGTTCTTTAAGTGGTGCAAGTTTGGGGGCTCAAGTTGGTTCAATTATACCTGGAATTGGTACTGCAATAGGAGCAATAATTGGTACTCTTGTAGGAGGAGTTTCTAGCCTATTTGGATCGGGTAAATCGATAGAGCAAAAGAAAAGAGATAAAATTAGAGAGTGGTTACAAGATCAACAAATTATTGATGCAAACTGGTCATTGGAATTAGCAGATGGCTCACTTTACAATATTGGCATTGACGGCAAAAATAAACTTATAAGTTTAGATGGTAGCGCTAGGAATCAATATGATATTGATTTTGAAAATCCACTTGCATCTCAAACTGTCGCCTGGTTAAACCCAGTGTTTGAAGTTTTACTAGCTGAAGATCAAGATTTAAAATCACAATTTGTAGGATACTTTACTAACGCAGTTATGAATAACGCAGCTGATCTTGAGACTGTGAAAGAAAATATTTTAGCAATTTTTGAAAAATTTCCATTTACTTCTGAAGATATATTTACTGGTTTAGTGAGCTTAGCTGAAAGTGGGCAAATGGATCAAACTACACTAACTATTCATTTAAGTAACTTTGAAGATTTGTTAAGCCCTTCTAAAGCATTAGAGGAATCATATGTATAGGGTATTATGCTGGAGTAGCTAAGCACTTGGATAAAAGCCTAAGTTTATGCTCAGATAATCTGGATTTATTCGTTTTTTTTTAATATGTTTGCCAGCATCATGAGCAAACTAAAATTCTTTTTTTCTCTCACTATAATGCTAATTTTTACACAGCATTTTTATGCTTATGCTCATGAAACAGATCTAATAAAAAATTTAAAAGAAGATCCAAAAGGTCCATTTGAACAAATCAGATGGTTTTGTAACGATGGAACAATTCTTCCTGCCAAGGCTGGTTGCTCGAAGAATGGAGGTGGAATTCAACATGCAGATTGGAAACCACAAATAAAATCCTTAAGAGAGCAAGGTTTGCCAATTGCAACTATTTTTGCAGCTTTAAACGATCATGATTTAGAAAAAATCAAAAAAGATCAAAGCCTCCTTCCGGCAATGCTTGTTGAACGCCATTTAGTTGCTGCTGATAATGGTTGGATCTACCAAAGGGCAAAGTTCTATCGTGGAGCTCTTCAATTTGAAGACGAAAGTAAAGGCGCAAAAAATTTATTATCTATTTTTCTTTATCAAAAAGACTGGATAAAAAATAACTTTTTACTTGCTCGTGAAGCTTTAAGGTTATTACCTATTGAAAGAAACTCAACCGCAATGAGTGAGATAAGAGGATTAGCTAATGCAATTTCTGATATTAGCCCAAATTTTTTAGAGCTAAGAAATAAAATTCATTCAATTCCTGGCTTAAGCGATGCTATGGCAGTGCGTAACTGGCTTAACCGCCAAGGAAGCGCCAAATCAAATAAGTCTCTAGTTGAAAAAACTGAAAACTTAGCAAGTAAAATTGAAGAAGTTTTTGGTGGCAATCTTGAAAGCTCTCATATACTTGATTCAATAATTTGGAATTCAGAGTTAAAAGCTAGGAAGCAGACTTCTAATTTAATTGAGCAATTAGTACAAGTAAAAACTACACGCGAGAAACTAGCTCTTTTATCAGAACTTCTACTTCAAGTGCGCTACATAGCAGAAAAAGAAGATTCTCCATTTATTGCAGAAAAACTATTGGATGCTAGCATAGATATTGAAGGTAAAGCTTTCCAATATGCAATTGCCAACTCAAAAAATCATCCAAAATATTCGAGACATGAAGCTTTAGAGGAACTTAGATATTTAACACGTGCGGTTTTTGGGACTGGAATGATTTCTCAACGCGCTTACTTTGCGGCTGAAGCTGCACTTAGCCGCCTACTTGAAAAAAATGAAATCAATAGTACTGAATATTGGAAGGAGCTAAGCTATCTTGCAAATATACCAGTTTAGGGATCTGATGAGTATTCTTGGTATTTTGGGCAAGCTATAGAGAAGTTTTCAGAGTTAGATACTTTGGCTACTTTATTTCCTACAGATAGGATGCGCGGGAGCATGATGGCTCTTTATTCTTTGAAACTTGATAAGCTTTTTGAAGATGCAGCTAAACTA
>JAGRAS010000327.1 GCA_020434465.1 Bdellovibrionales bacterium
CTTTTTTCATTTTATTTTCTGCTTCAATAATATCAGCGCTAATGTTTGCTTCCCAAGCTTTTTGAGACACTAACTCAAAAAGCTTTTCTCCACTTATTTCTGGGCTGGCACCATATCTAATTGCGGTATCAATATGCACAAGGTCTTTGAATAATTGTACAATACTATCCCAAGACCAGCCATATTCTACACCATCTTTTATTAGATCATCAAAGGCAGACATTTCATCTACAATAATTTCATTCCAGGTGGCATCTTTTGAAAGTTTTCTAAGAGCTGCAAACGTAGGTCGTATTTCTTCTAATACAGCATGATGTGATAAACCATCTTCAGAATTTGGTGCTCTATCAAGGCAAAGAGCAATATAGTCCCATTCTTCTAAAGCATCATCAATAAGATCATTATTGAAATCTTTTTTTGCATCTAAAATCATTTGCACAGCTGAGCGGTGTATTCTAATTACATATCTACTTGCAAGCATTTCATAGTAAGATTTGATGCTTGAAGGTTCAAGAATGTTTTCTTCTTTAAAAGTATCAGCTGGTATTTTTTCTTGTTTGGTAGAAGGCATTTTCATTCCTCTAAGCTAAGAATATATTAATTGTAATTCTTAATCAAAAAGATATGCTTTTAGCGAATCTGAGATTAAAGGAATAGGACACGCAAAAAAGTCTAATAAACGATGTATTTTTTGGGTGTCTTTTTGTTTTATTTATTTTCTTGTGGAGCGTAAAATACTTAAAGATGTAGATGCCAATCCGGCTTTGAGCCGGTGTAGTGATAGGCCGTTTTCCCCAGAGAAAAACCCGCTTCTTTGGCAGCTCTGTTTATATGCTCTGCAGCTTGACTGTTTGTCGGCGCCTCCGGTCTGGGTTTGTTGTCCAAAACTATCCAAGCATTATTACCTGGGTTTTCCATTATAAGATGTTGAATTTTGTTGGCACGGGCAAACTGGGCAACCGCTTCCAGTAAAATATTTCTAAACCCCTGTCCTAGGGGGAAAAGTCCTCGGTTGCCGACGGTGAGGTCTTTGTGGTCTTCAAGCTTTATGTCGTCACCATTAAAATCAATCAGGGTGCCTCTTAAGCCCTGGGGCGGCCGCAGGAATAAAGTCTTAGAGTCTTTTAAGTGAAAACAAAGATAGGCAAGGGGTTCTCCTTTAAAAGTCAGTAGCATTCCAAAAGGCGACTCATGAAAAATTTTGTAAACCTTAGCTGCTGCTTCCCCCCGCTCGCCTCCATAAGGGAATCTTCTTTGCCACCAATGTTTGTTAAAACCGGAAACACTTTTAATCACTGCTCCGTCAAGAACGAGCGGTTCAAGTGAAAAATCGGCGAGTTTTGTATCTGTAAGAGTTGAAGGTCCCTTCCATGTTTTTTTTACTAGAAGCTTCAAATCGGTTTGCTCAGCAAGGCGAGCAGCTAGGTTGCGGGCAAGTACAAGCTGAGCAGCGACGGTTTGGGTATTTGGAACCCAGTTATAAGAGACATTAAACTTCCATTCAGCAGCCAATGCTCTCTTAAAGACTTCCTTATCTATCCCTTTTTCGCTTTCAAAATATTCAAGAGCTTCGAAAGATAGATGGGAATTCTCTCTGTTGTTGGTGACTGCCCAAAGCAGGGTTCTTAAACCCAGAAGTTTGTGAACATCTTTAGGATGCATCATGCAAATTAGTTCAGATAGAAACCTCCTTTCTTCCGGTCTTGTCGCAGGATCAGCGCTCCACAAATCTAAACCTTGGGGTTTTGAGAGGTCGGGACTTCTACCTGTTTCTGAAAGTCTGCTAAGAAAAGATCTGTAAAATGGGCGCTCAAAAGCGACTTTCCCTTTTAACTCCCGATCAGCTTTATCGAAGTATTCATTAAGGAATTTTATAAGATCGAAGCGCTCACTTCGGTCTCTTCTTGGATAATGGATAACTACTGGCTCGGTCATTTTAACTTCTCTGCTGAGTATTTTTGCTCTTTTTAGGTGCTTACTCAAATAAAGCTTGCTTGATGTGTATTTTCTGGCGGTCTGAATCTTTTAAATTTTTTAAATAAGCTTAAATAAGCTCCTTAAATAAGCTCTCAGTGACCCCCAGTAAAGTAAATAAGTCACTGAAAATCAATCTGAAATTCAAGTTAACATCTCAGTATTGATTGAACTAGGTGATATTAAAAGAGGGCAGGGATGTTAAAAATTTTTCTTTAAGTAAAAGTAGGGGTTTTAGGCTGTTAGTTGGGTGTTCGGAACGGATCCAGTGAAAGCATGTCTTAGTACGCTTATGCTCTTGGCTTCACCTGTACAAGTTTTGAAGAATCCATTCTGTCACAAAGTGTTACCTATGTGTCCGGTATGTGAAAGGAAAAGGACACGCAAAAAAGTCTTATAACTGATGTATTTTTGGGTGTCCTCTATTCTTCA
>JAGRAS010000328.1 GCA_020434465.1 Bdellovibrionales bacterium
AGGCTGGCTAACTCCTTTTAGGCAGTTAATTGGAGCCTATGCCTTTGGTCTTTTGCTAATAACTTTTGGTTCTAAACTAAAAAACAAAAACAAACGCTACGCCTCACTTCTGCCGGGTGCTGGTGTGGCCATACTTTTCTTGTCAGCATACGCAGGCCATCTTTATTTTAAATTCTATGGATCAACTGAAGCAGTTTTGATAGCTGGCATAGTTTCTTTAGCTGCTTTGTATCTTTTTACTATTTTTGCCTCAGATTTATTATTGGTTATTTCTATTGCTGGCAGTTATTTTGTCCCCGTTCTAATTGATAATGTTAGTAGTACAGTTTTTAATGTTAGTCTCTATTTTGCGTTTTGGGGTGTTTTGTATTCCCTTTGCTCGATTCTTCTTCAAAGAAGAATTTTAATATCAGTTACTTCCTATTTTGCAATAGTTGCATTTCAATTTTGTTTAGTTGAAGTAATGGATCTTTCCCAAGCCCAAGAATTGAAATGGGGAATAAGTTTACAGTTGGTACAGTTTATAGTTTTTTCATTTGCGATATTTTTGTTTTCAGTTCGCTGGAAGCAGGAGCTAACTTCAAGTGAAGCTTGGAGCTTATTTCCAGCACTTTTTATCTTTTATGGTTTTGAGTACTCAATGCTTTCTGACTTGAGTCCAAAAACAGCCCCATGGGTTTCTTTTCTTTTTGCTATTTTTCTGTTTGTCCTATATGTGAGTGCAAAAAAACGGCTCAATAAGGCTAGTTTAAACAGTGCCCCTATGATTGCTGCCTCTGTAGCTATGATCCTGTTTCACTCAGTTTATTTTAAATTGTGGCCAGGCGCTTTTGGCGTTGAATTGGGCTTGCTTGGCGTACTATTACTTGGATTTCTAAAGAAGTCAGGAATAGATTCGAAAAGATTTTCAATTGCATTTTTATTTCTTTGGATAATTATTTGTTTGGAATACTGTGCAGCTTTAGGTACAAGGTATAGTGATAGTAGTTTTGATTCGATTAGATTTGCATTAGAAAACTTAGCTTTTGCTGGTTTAATTGCTTATGCATACGCAAAAGAAAAAGTTGATGTAGCAACTCCAAGTTTTTGGTTATTGTTTTTTGCTGCCTTGCAAGCTTTGCATGGCTTGGAAAAAGTTGCAGGCTTACTTGTTATACGTCCTTATAGTGAGTATTTGTGCTCCGCTCTCTGGGCTATCTTAGCTTTACTATCTCTAGGAGGAGCGTTTAATCTTAAAGATAAACTACTAGCTCGCGGTGCAGTACTAATTCTTTGGATAGTTTCGGCAAAAGTTTTATTATCAGATTTATCTGCATCTAGCTCTATAGTGAGAATCATTACTTTGTGTATTGTTGGGGCGATTTTATATGCAAGTGGTTTAATCTTGAAGAAATTTAATAGTCTTGAAGCTTGAAGCATAAAGATCTTCTGTTTCTATCTATTTCTTTTTAAAAACCTATCATAACTACCTCAAATCTAAAGATATTTACTATTCTACCTTTCTTGCTAAAAAGTTGTTTTTTTTCTAAAACTGTTTCGCAAAGATTTAAAAAGGCTAAATTCACACTAGGGTTTGCAGCAGTAAAAATGCTCAATCATTTTGAATATGTCTTGCTAGTTTTAAGTAGAGGATAAATGAATATCAAACTGTTTGATGAAATTGAAAAGCGTGGCCATGAACAATTAGTTTTTTTTCACTACCCAAAAGTAGGTCTTAAAGCTCTAGTTGGAATTCACAGCACTGCCCTTGGTCCAGCACTTGGCGGATGCCGTATGCGTTTGTATGAAGATGAATCACAAGCAATAGACGATGTGCTAAGACTTTCAGAAGGAATGACATATAAAAGTTCAATTGCTGGATTAGATCTTGGTGGTGGTAAGTCTTGTTTGATCGTTGATCCAAACCTTGAACAAGGAAGAAGAGAACTTTTTCTACAATTTGGACAGTGCTTAAATGATTTAGATGGTAGGTATATTACTGCTGAAGATATGGGGACTTCTGTTCAAGACGTAATGTGGATGAGAGAGATAACTAAATACGCAGCTGGATATGCAAGAGAAGAAGGTGGTAGTGGAGACCCATCACCATGGACAGCTAGAGGTGTTTTTAAGTCTATACTTGCAGCTTGTGAAAGACGTTACGGATCAGCAGATCTTAAAGGTAAGCGAGTAACATTACAGGGAGTAGGTCATGTTGGCATGTACTTGTTAGAAATGCTTAAGAATGAAGGAGCTCATGTAATTGTTACTGACACAAATAAAGAGTCCTTAACTGAGGCTAACACTAAATATGAAGCCGAGGTTGTAGGCTTGAATGAAATTTATGATGTTGATTGTGATATTTATGCACCATGTGCAATTGGTCAAACTGTTAATCCTGATACAGTAAACAGATTAA
>JAGRAS010000329.1 GCA_020434465.1 Bdellovibrionales bacterium
GACATTGACTACTCAATTTTGTCCAATGGGTGAGAGTATTACAAATGATGTTATCCAATCTCTTACAAAATCGTTTCCAGGTTGGGACATCAATGTGAACCTGACATTTGAACCAGCTTGGGATTATACCAAAATTTCGCCAGAGGGACAAGAATTCTTAGGTCATTAATTATGTTGAGTCTAACTTGTAAAACAGCCATAAAAGCAGTCATCTATCTTTCCAGTAAAAGTGTAAATGGAGAGAAAGTTGGACTAAAAGAAATTGCGGAAAACATCAATGCAAGTGAACATACTGTGGGCAAAACGCTACAAACATTAGTGCGACATGGCATTATCAATAGCCTAAAAGGTCCAACTGGTGGGTTTTACATCTCCGAAGCTCAACAAAATCAGCCGATATCGAATATCGTTGAAACCATAGAAGGTAAAGAGATTTTTAAAGAATGTGGATTAGGCTTAAGCAAATGCTCCGCTCAACATCCTTGTCCAATACACAACGAGTATAAAGTTGCTCGTGAACTTATAGAACAATTATTTAGAGAGAAAAAAGTAAAAGACCTTTGCGATCCTGTTACCAACGGATTGGCATATTTGGTTGGATAATAACTAATAAATAAAAATTGATATGGAAGAAAAAAGTAATCAATCGACACCTTTACGACCACAAGGAGAAAGAATTTTAAGCTCTAATCTTGTAGAAATGGATGTGAAACAGTTTATTCAGCAGATTAGATCAGAAAAAGTTTGGGCTGAAAGCGACCACAATTCGATTACGATTTTTAAATCTGAAAAAATGCGAATTGTACTGATTGGTATGCATAAAGGAGCAACTTTAAAAACACATACTGCCAATGCCATTATAAGCGTCCAAGTCGTGGAAGGCTTAATAAAATTCACTGCAGATGAACAAACAATTGCTTTGGAAAATGGAAGAATGATAGCTTTACAAGAAAAAATTCCTCATAGCGTTTCTGCAGTTGAAGACAGTTTCTTTTTATTGACCTTGGCTATGTAATTTTATTTTTTGCAATAATTCTGCAAGAAAAAAAAATGAACGATAATTACAAAGCAATCAACATTTTTTCTGGATTCTCTAAATAAGATTTTACAGTAGCCAAGAAACTAACACTATCTTTTCCATCAATAATTCTATGGTCATAAGATAATGCCAAATACATCATTGGTCTAATCTCAATATTTCCATTAATAACCACTGGACGCTCATCTACTCTGTGCATTCCCAAAATAGCACTTTGTGGTTGATTGATAATTGGCGTACTCATTAATGAACCAAAAACGCCACCATTTGTAATCGTAAAGGTGCCTCCTTCCATATCTTGCATACTTAATTCATTATTACGAGCTAAAACAGCCAAGCGTTTAATTTCTCTTTCTATTCCAGCAAAGCTCAATGTTTCAGCATTTCTAATTACTGGAACAACCAAGCCTTTTTCTGTAGAAACCGCAATAGAAACATCGCAATAGTCATGATAAATAATGTTTTCATCAGTGATATAAGCATTTACAGCTGGGAATTTTTGTAATGCCAAGCAAACTGCTCTTGTAAAGAAAGACATAAAGCCTAAACCAACACCGTTTTGTTCATAAAATGCATCTTTATATTTCGCTCTAATTTCATTGATGGCAGACATATCTACATCATTGAATGTGGTTAGCATTGCCGTTTGGTTTTTCACCTCCACCAATCTTCTGGAAATAGTTTTTCTTATTCTAGTAAGTTTTTCAATTCGTTCTTCTCTTAATCCAACTGCTGTTGGAGCAACTATTGCAGGTGATGTAGGTTTTGTTGAAGCAGGTACGTTTGTTGCTGATTTTGGAGCTTCTGCTTTCTGAGCATCTTCTTTTGTAATTCGACCATCAACACCACTTCCTTTAATATCTGAGGCTGGAATATTTTTTTCATCTAAAATTTTCTTTGCAGCTGGAGAAGGTGTACCAGTAGCATAGCTATCACTCTTAGTTTCATTAGTACTAACTACTTTTGGCGTTTCTGCCTGTTTAGATGCTGTTTGAGTTTCAACTTTTGTATCTGTTGGTTTCTTAGCATCTGTTTCAATATAGGCAACAATAGCTCCAATTTGAATATCATCGCCTTCATTGGCAGAACGAGTAATTACACCAGCAAATTCAGCTGGCAATTCAAACGTAGCTTTATCTGACTCAAACTCTGCAATTGGTTGGTCTAACTCAACATAAGCTCCATCTTCTACTAACCAAGATGCTAAGGTTACTTCACTAATAGATTCGCCAATTGAGGGTACTTTTATTTCCTGTTTCATATATTGTAAATTATTGTGTCAATAGATATAAATACAAATTTATCCTTATTTTGTTTTAAAAGAAAATAAAGCTATTTATTTTTTTCAGATTTTG